>NZ_ASPX01000043.1:0-19083 GCF_000517965.1 Paenibacillus sp. FSL R7-277 | reverse complement strand
ACCGCCGCAGCTGCCGTGCGGCGGGCGGGCACCGCGCCGCCGTGCTGGCGCTGGCGGCGGCGGTCTGGACGGCGGCGGCCAGCGCCGTCCTGCTGCTGGTACGCGCGCGGATCACCGGGCCGTCACCGACGGCCGCCGCGCGCGGGCTGTTCTACCGCGACGCCTGGAAGCTCGCGGCAGAAGCACCCTGGCTGGGGAGCGGGGGCGAGACCTGGCGGCATACGTACCTGGCCGCCCAGTCCCGCCCCTACGTGGGCAGCCAGGTGCACAGCGGTTACCTCGACATCCTGCTGAACCTCGGGATGGCGGGTCTAGCTGCGGTCATCCTGCTGCTTCTGGCCGCAGGATGGCTGGTATTCAAGGCGTCACCAAGGCTGCTTACGCCTCTGCTGGTGATTATTCTGCATAGCGCAGCCGATTTCGACTGGAGCTATGGACTGGTCTGGTTGCTGCTGCTCCTGCTGCCCGCCTGGGCAATTGCCGAAGCAAACAGCCGGACCGCTAGGACGGCTGTCCCTACAGTTCTGCATGACTCCCGTTGGCGGCGCAGCAAGCCGGCTGACCAGCGAAAGAACCGGCTTCGCCGATTATGGAGATACGCAGGCATAACCGTTCTCTGCGGGCTGACCCTTCTATGCAGCAGTCTTTCCTTCCAGGCCATGAAGGGGGCCGCCCTATTCAAGCAGGCGGTCAGGGAGAGTGATCCTGCCGTAAGAATTACGCTGCTGCAGCAATCACTGAGCTGGAACCCGAGAGAGCCGCAGACTGCGGTTGCATTATCGCGGCTGGTTCCACAGAAGCAGGGGGTTGATCTGCTCCTGCGAAGCCTGTCATTCTCTCCGGGGGACGTTGCCCTGCACGGGGAGCTTGCGGCAAGTTATCTGCGGGGCAGCGATCCTGGAGAAGCGCTATACTGGGTCCGCCGCAGTCAACAGACGGATCACTTTAATGCTGCCAGAAGGCTTGCTGCTTTAAGAGGAATGCTTGAGATGGGGGAACGCAGCTTGGCAGAGGGAGACAGACGTATAGCGGCGGACAGCGCGGCGGCGGGACTAGAACTGCTGCGGCAGTACAGCCTGCTGACCGCCAAGGAGCAGGACAGAGGACCGCAGCACAATGACCGCAACTTCACCCTGCTTCCGCAGAGTGGAGGGATCTACTTTCAGTTAACACATTTACAGTCCCAGGCGGTGCTTAGCTCCAACGACAGATAAGACGCACCTCAGAGTGGAATTCGGGGCTTGGTAGCCGCTGGGGTGAACATATCAGCATAATGACCGCAACTTTACCCTAAGACTGTCCATCACCTGCCTCCCGACTAATCTTAGACTTTAACACTCCGTGAGATCAGCCAAGAGTACACAATAGGCAGAATAATCATGATTACCAGAGCGGTGATGATCATGCTGATCGACAGCGTAACGGGCATGAAGGCCGCAAGTGCAATTAGCAGACCGCCGCTCACCCACATCCTCCCGGAGAAGCGGTGGGTTCTCCGCCACACGGCAGGGTCATTCAGTGTCCAGGGTGTCCGGATTCCCGTGAAATAATTATCCCTGATCTGCGGCAGAAAATTCCCGATTACAGCCAGCAGCAGTCCCACACTTACAGTAGCCCACTTCGCGGCGGCGAAATGCTCATCCAGCCCGTAGCTCACCGACAGTACAAGGGCGGCATCACATATGACGGCAATGGTGAGACGGCCCATTTTGTAAGCCCCCTGGAACTTATTATAATTCTCTCCCTTGGGATCAATATTACGTATAAACTGTATCGCCAAAGGAAAAATCAATCCCATAAAAGAGAACAAAGCAATAACCGAACCCTTGCTCCAGTAAGTGTTGACCTTGCCGGTAAGACTGAATTGGGCGGGAAGCTGATCCGGCAGCCTGCCGTAATTCACCAGCGCATAGCCCAGTGAGAGGAACCCGAGAATGACAATCAGCGTATCCTGCCACTTCCATGTGAAATTCTTCATCAATGTTCATCCTCCGTATGTTTAATAGCGTGCGGGTTACTTTTTCCTTTTGGGTCCTGAACCCTTTGAGCCAACATCCGCATGTTCTTCGGGTTGGCTGTCCGTACTGCCCTTGCCTGTACCCGTCAATTCCAGGAACCAGCCAAGCACCTCTTCAAGTACCGTGGAGTCCAGCGAATAGACGATGAATTGCCCGTTACGTTCGTCCTGCACCAGCCCCGCGTGCTTCAGCGCATTGAGGTGGTGAGAGATGCTGGGCTTCGTCATATTGAAAAAATCGGCGATTTCCCCGGCCGTCCGGTCCTTTTCACGCAGCAGCCGGAGAATTTGCCTTCGGGTCGGGTCGGCGAGCGCTTTGAACGATTCGTTCCGTTTCCAGCCTTTGTAAATTGCAGATTTCACTCTTGAATCATAGGAATCCTTCCGCTTCATTTCCCTCAACTAGAAGTCGTAAGCCTGCATATGCTAGAATAGGCTAGGAGAAGCTGGATACATAGAGCGGTTAAGCAGATGGGTTCTGCCAGCAGAATACCAGGCTATTACGCCATACGGGAGGAGACCTGCAGTGCACTTTATATCTGATGTCATTTCACATTTGTTTGAATGGATTCAGTCTCTGGGCTACTTTGGAATTATGATCGGGCTCATGATTGAAGTCATTCCAAGTGAGATTGTCCTGGCTTTTGGCGGCTATTTGGTCTCACAAGGCGATATTAACTTTTTTGGCGCCGTGCTGTTCGGTACCGTCGGGGGAGTGATCGCCCAGATCTTTGTTTATTGGATTGGCCGTTATGGCGGCAGGCCTGTGCTGGAGAAGTACGGCAAGTACATTTTCATCTCCAAAAAGCATATTGACCACTCTGAAGAATGGTTTCAAAAGTATGGAACCGGTGTGATTTTCACCGCCCGCTTTATCCCGGTTGTCCGCCATGCCATATCGGTCCCGGCCGGTATTTCCCGCATGCCGCTGGGCAAATTCACTTTGCTGACAACCCTTGCAGTCATTCCATGGAGCGCGTTGTTTGTCTATCTGGGGTATACGCTTGGAGACAAGTGGGAGACCATTGATGAGGTCGCAGCCAAGTACACTCATGAGATTCTTCTTGGCGCTATTGCGGTAATTATTCTGTATTTCCTGTTCAAGTGGTACAAATCCAAAAAGAAGGGTAGTGCAGTATGAAGCAGAATGTTGCATCCAAATTTGGCCAAGGCCTGACTCCGCGCCAGTTCGTGGAAGCCATGACGAAGAACCAGCAGGCTTTTGAATCCTGGTACGAGAAGTTCACCTGGGAAGACGAGAGTGACCGCGAATATTTTGAGAGCCTGAATCACCGTGATGATCTGCGTGTGCTGATTCTGGCTGCGGACTGGTGCGGAGATGTGGTCCGCAATGTCCCGGTGGTCTTCCGAATTCTGGAGACTGCGGGTATCAAGACGGAAGTGCTGATTCTCGAAGAGAACCAGGACCTGATGGACAACTTCCTGACCATGGGCGGCCGTTCCGTTCCCATCGTGATTTTTGCGGACACCGGAGGTTATGTACTGGGGCAGTGGGGACCGCGTCCGGAGCATGTCCAGACCCTGATGAGAGAATTCAAACGGGAGAACCCGGACCGCGAAGCAGCGGACTATGACAGCAAAATTACCGAAGTGCGCAAAGCAATGGGGCAAGCCTACGGAGAAGGAACGGAATCACACGCAGTTATCGCCAAAGAGCTGCGCAGTCTGATCTCCGGATTCTAATGCCGATGCTTAATATTCGTTCTTATAATCTGGGGGCACTCCAGACCAATGCCTACCTTCTGACGGGGGCAGACCCTAAGCGCGGTGTCATCATTGATCCGGGTGCTAATCCTGCGGGTCTGCTCCGCGGCGCTGAGGGAATGGAGATTGAAGCGATTCTGCTGACGCATGCCCATTTCGACCATATTGCCGGGCTGGACGAGGTCCGCAAAGCGAAGAAGTGCCCGGTCTATATCCATCCGCTGGAGAGTGAGTGGCTGGGCAGCCCGAAGCTGAACGGCTCCTTGATGTGGCCTGATACCACACCTCCCGTCAGCACAGATCCGGCAGAATACGATCTGGCGGAAGGCCAGATTCTGAAGCTGCTAGGCCTTTCTTTCCGGGTGCTGCATACGCCGGGACATTCACCGGGAAGCGTCAGCTTCCTGTGCGGGAATGATTTGTTCGCCGGTGATGTCTTGTTCAAAATGGGAGTGGGACGTACCGATCTTCCGGGCGGCAGAGAACGGGATCTGATTGACTCGATCCGCGGCAAGCTCTACCGGCTGGATGAGGAAGTGAGAGTGTTTCCCGGACATGGTCCGCGAACCTCAATCGGCTATGAAAAGCTTCACAACCCTTATGTCCCGATGTAAGAGGACGCCAAAGCCGTTTCCGTTTGCCGTGTAACGACATCTTTTGGCCGGATTTGACACAAACCGGGAAATTAGAGGTAGACAAGCCGGGGCCAGATTGTTACAATATGGTTAATTAAATGTAACATTTACCTCGCGAAGCACGCAGACTGTGGAATAATCCCGGTTTGCGTTCTTTTTTTTGCCTATAGAGATGAATTTTATTGGGGGAAGCAGAATGAAGGATAATATGCATTGCCAGTTGGATTACGGGGAATTAGAAGCGAAAGATTCATTGATAGCGGAGCGGAATGAAGTGAATGATCTGGCCGGGAAGAGTGATACTAAGTATACGCTGTTCTGGAGCTTTCCCGGAGGCAAGGGGGCTATTCAGCCATGGAGACGCAGACTGTGGGAGCTGCAGAATAATTCTGACTCGGAATGAACGATAACTATTACATAGACGTATTACAGGTGTGACAGAAGAGATAAGGGGAGGGGCTATGGGCGACAGGACGCTGGAGATCATCAGCCAGGCACAGCAGGGTGACGCTGCTGCATTGGCCGTGCTGCTGCGGGAGCATTATCCCTTCCTGTACAAGTATCTGATCAAAGCGACACTTGACCCTTTGCTTGCGGAAGAGATTGCTCAGGACACAATGGTCAGATGCATGGAGAAGATCGGGACTTATAATGGGACTTCGGCATTCTCTTCTTGGCTGATTACCATTGGCAGCCGGTTGTACATTGACCGTAAGCGGCGCTGGAGCCGGGAGGCACAGTGGCGGGAAGGGCAGATGCAAGAGCAGGGGAACCGCAGTTTACGCTGGAGCTTTGAGAGCCGGAATATGGAGTGGAGTGAAGTGCTCGACGCCTTGTCGCGTCTATCCTCTGCGCACAGAATGGCTGTGCTGCTGAAGCATTATTACGGATACAGCTACGATGAGATCGGGGAGATGCTGGAGATCCCTTCCGGAACGGTCAAATCACGGGTAGCTGCCGGACTGGTTCAACTGCGAAAGGAGCTGAATGAGGATGAGGTTTAAGAGTGACGAGGAGCTGCTGGGTAAGCTGTCCGCAGAGCTGGATCACCTGGATATGCTGTATGCCGATGTTACTCCACCCTCCTTGCCGGAGCTGGAGCATCTAATTGCCGGGGAAGCTGTCCGACGGAGGAAGCGGCGCCGTAAGGAACTGCTGCTATTCATTCTAGTGGCTCTTGTGCTGGTTACCATAGTGATTTCTATTCTAAGTACGGCGCCGGTGCTGTATTGGAGTCTGCAGGCAGTGTTCATCCTGAGCGCACTTGGCAGCTTGGGAGCAGTGCGGATCAGACACGGGCGGGAGGAATCATAAGCGTGAAGGAACTGCAGGAGATACCTATTTGGCTTTGGATGCTTATTGCAGCCGTACTGCTGCTGCAGGGAACCTGGCTGTTCCGCGATGCCAGGGACAGAGGTCAGGGGAGGAAGGCCTGGTTCTGGGGGATCTGGGGGCTTACCTGGGTGCCGACACCGGCAGTGTGTTACCTGCTGTTTGTAGTTCTTCCAGATAGGCGCAAACGGAAGGCCGGAAGGAACCGCTGAGACAATAGTCCATTGTTTGGGAGATAAGGGGGATACCTTTATGAAGGATTTGAATTGGGGATTGATTGGGCCGCTGCTTGCACTGCAGGTAGTGCTGGCAATAATCGGTCTGATTTCATTGAGCAAGACAGAGCAAGTACGCGGACCGAAATGGATGTGGGTTCTGTTCTTGATTTTTGGCAACCTGCTGGGCAGCGTGGCTTACTTCACTCTGGGAAGGAAAGAATTCTGATGCCGCTGCTTGAGGTCAAGGATCTTCACAAGAGCTTTAAGGGGCATCCCTCGGTGAACGGCATCAGCTTTGGAATTGAAGCAGGACGCTGTGTCGCGCTGCTCGGACCCAATGGAGCCGGGAAGACTACAACGCTGCGTATGCTTGCCGGTCTTCTGACGCAGTCTGCCGGATCGATCACTTTTGGCGGGAGCTCTCCGGGGACGGATTACCGTCAGTATTTGGGTTATCTCCCCCAAGCCCCGGCTTTTTACAACTGGATGAGCGGTCACGAATACATCTTATTTGCCGCCAGGATGAGCGGCATGAATGCACGGGAGGCTGCGGCGGCATCGGGCGCTGTGCTGGAGCGTGTGGGGCTAAGCTCTGCGGCACGGCGACGGATTGGCGGTTATTCCGGGGGGATGAAGCAGCGCCTCGGGCTGGGCCAGGCCCTGGTACACCGACCGCGCCTGCTTTTGCTGGATGAGCCTGTCTCCGCGCTTGATCCTATCGGACGCCGGGAAGTCATGGAGCTGCTCAGGGACATCCGGGAGGAGACAACTGTTATTTTCTCCACGCATGTGCTGCATGATGCGGAAGAGATATGCGATGATGTCGTATTGATGAACAAGGGGACTATAGCCGTTCAAGGAACCTTGTCCAGTCTCCGCGCAGAGTACAGTCTGCCGGTAATCCGGCTCACTACAGGGAAAGAAGATTCGGCTATCCGCTGGCTTGAAGCGCTTAGACACAAGGATTTTATTGAAGAAGCGCTAATTTCGGAGGGCAAGGCCGTGTTCAACGTCACAGATGTAGAACTCGCCCGCCGGACGCTCTTGCAGGAAGCTGTGGAGCTGGATATTCCGCTGCTGCAATTTGAAGCAGGCTCATCGACACTGGAGGACCTGTTCATGAAGGTGGTGGGAACATGAAGAAGCTTTGGGCTCTATATTTGAAGGAGATGCTGGAGAGCGTGCGCAGCTATAAGCTGATTTGGATTCCGGTGGTGTTTATTGTTCTGGGAATTATGCAGCCGCTGGTCAGCTTTTATATGGCGGATATCCTGGCGTTCTCTTCCAATGTCCCGGCTGGATTGATGGAGAATATGGAGAGACCGGCCGCGTCCTCTGTAATGGCTCAGGCCCTGGGCCAGTATGGAACAATTGGGATGCTGATTCTGGTGCTGGGAACGATGAACAGCCTGGCAGGTGAGCGCAGCAGCGGTACCTCTGAACTGTTAATGGCGAAGCCGGTCTCCTCTATATCCGTTGTTGCAGCCAAATGGACCGCGAACTTCACAGTGCTGGTTATTGCCATTGGGCTGGGGGCAGCGGGAGCGGCTTATTATACAGTACAGCTTATGGGGGCTTTATCCTGGCGGGATGTGATTGCAGCGTCCGGACTGTATGCGCTGTGGCTGCTCTGTGCGGTGTCGCTTACGCTGCTCTTCAGTGCCTGGCTGCGCGGGCCTGCTGCTGCCGGTCTATCTCTCCTGCTGGCAGCGGTCATGAGCCTCGTCCATGGCCTGTTGCCGGTTAAGCTGAACTGGATGCCTGCTTCTCTGCCTGGAATGTCTGCCGGTGTGCTTGCAGATGGAGGCACCGGAGTAAGCTTGGCGCCCATTGTCTCCACAGTGCTCCTGATTATTATTTGTATTGCCGGTGCCTCACTGCTGGGTGGAAGGAATAAATTGCCAGTCTAGCAAGCTTTGCAATAAGTAAGCGATCTTTCATGAATTTTCAGAGTGTTTTCTGCGGAAATTCATCCTACCATCATCCTGCTGCTGGACAGCTCTATCTTTTTTTAGTAGACTGTTGAAACAAGCAATTCCATGATAGATTTTGGTCAGGAGGTAGGATGATGCTGCGTTTAGGAGAGAAGATTGTCATTGTCGCAGACGCTTTTGAGCAGAGTCTTCCTATCGGAGACTATGGCTACCTGATTGCTTACGACCGCAATCCTGATAATGCGTTTGATTATGTCATTCGTGTTCCCGAAGCTAACCGGAATTTCTATGTTACGGCAGAGGATATTGAGGCCGAGGAGCAATTGCTGGTAGCAGAAGCCGAGCGAGCCACGCACGAAGCGCTGATAGATTATGCATTGTCAACGTACAATGAGAAGCTGTTCCATCACCTGATGAACGGCGAAGAAGTTGAAGTGGAAGAGATAGAGACAACATCCCAAGAAAGTTTGTCCCAGGCGGATTTCATCAAGCAGGTGAATCTTCGCGCTTGGATTTAAGTAAGGGCCGGCGAATGCCGGCTTTTTTGTTCTTTATACGAACCTATTGCTAACCCTTAACCCCGAAATCCATCGTCCGCTAACTGCCAGTCTGCCGAATATCCTGCCCAAATTACAACAATGCCGCCTTGCAACCCGCCAGTCCGTGCAAATCCTGCACGAAATATAGCCTTCTGGTGAGTTTTAGCCTGTTAACCTGAAGGAATCCTGTATAACGTACAACAATCTGGGTATTCGAGCACCTAAGCTGCATTAATCCTGCAAGACCTGCAACAATCCGCAGTGCCGCCCCCCAGCCTCAGGTATTTTGCAAGCTTACTCTCCATATATCCCCCGTAATCGACAAGCGCATTGAATTGTAAGGCCGTCTACCCTATAATTAAAAACGTTATCCGGGCGCTTTAGCCCTTTAAACAGGAGGGATATCCATTATGAGCATCACCGTCAAAGATGTGCAGCATGTGGCCAAGCTGGCCCGCCTGCAATTAAGCCCGGAAGAAGAGGCTACCTTCACCGAACAAATGAATGCTATTTTACAATATGCCGAGAAATTGAATGAGCTGGATACTGAGAATGTAGAGCCGACCACCCATGTGCTGCAAGTCAGCAATGTGATGCGTGACGATGTGGTGAAGGAGAGCCTAACCCAAGAGGAAGCGCTGCTTAACGCACCGGAACATGAAGACGGACACTTCAAGGTTCCCGCTGTTCTGGAATAACCATACCCTGAGAGGAGGAAGCAAGTTGAGCCTGTTTCAATATCGACTACCTGAAGTACATAACATGCTGCACAGTAAAGAGGTCTCGGTCCGTGAACTGACTGAAGAATCCCTGTCCGTCATTGCGGAACGTGACAGCAAGGTTCATGCTTTTTTGACACTGAATGAAGAGGGTGCCCGTGATCAGGCACGTGCGCTTGATGACAAGCTGGCAACCGGAGCTGCACGTGGTCTGTTATTCGGATTGCCTGCCGGAATCAAGGATAATATTGTGACCAAAGGTCTGCGCACCACCTGTGCCAGCCAGTTCCTTAATAACTTCCAGCCGATTTATGATGCGACCGTAGTCTCCAAGCTGCGTCAGGCCGATGCCGTAACTATAGGTAAGCTGAACATGGACGAGTTCGCCATGGGCGGGTCCAATGAGAATTCCAGCTTCGGCGCTGTGCGCAATCCATGGGATTTGGAGCGTGTTCCAGGCGGTTCGAGCGGCGGTTCGGCAGCAGCGGTTGCGGCCGGAGAGGTATTCTTTACACTTGGTTCCGACACCGGCGGTTCGATCCGCCAGCCGGCTTCCTACTGCGGAGTGGTCGGCCTTAAGCCTACCTATGGCCTGGTCTCCCGTTACGGTCTTGTAGCTTTTGCCTCCTCCCTGGATCAGATTGGTCCGATTACCCGCAGCGTTGAGGATTCTGCATATGTACTGCAGGCGATTGCCGGTTACGATGCCCAGGATTCCACCTCGGCCAAGGTCAGCATACCTGATTATCTGAGTTCGCTCACCGGTGATATTTCCGGTCTGCGTATAGCTGTGCCTAAGGAATACATCGGCGAAGGCGTAGATGCTTCGGTCCGTGAATCCGTGCTGTCAGCGCTTAAAGTGCTGGAGGGCCTCGGCGCCGTGTGGGAAGAGGTTTCGCTTCCGCATACAGAATATGCCGTAGCCGCTTATTATCTCCTTTCCTCTTCCGAGGCTTCCTCCAACCTGGCCCGTTTTGACGGTGTCCGTTACGGAGTGCGTGTGGATGATGGGGGTGGGTTGCTGGATCTGTACCATAACTCCCGCAGCCAGGGCTTCGGCCCTGAAGTCAAACGCCGGATCATGCTCGGCACCTATGCGCTAAGCTCCGGATATTACGATGCTTATTATTTGAAGGCGCAGAAGGTGCGCACCTTGATTAAGCAGGATTTTGATGAAGTGTTCAAGAAATATGATGTCGTGATCGGCCCGACTGCGCCAACCACAGCCTTCAAGCTGGGCTCGCAGACCGAAGATCCGCTGACCATGTATCTGAATGATATCCTTACCATTCCTGTCAGCCTGGCCGGTATTCCTGCCATCAGCATCCCTTGCGGGTTCGCTGAAGGTCTGCCTGTCGGCTTGCAGATTATCGGCAAGGAGTTTGACGAGAGTACGGTACTGCGCGTTGCGCATGCCTTTGAACAACATACAGAGCATCACAAGGCCCGTCCGCAAATGTAGCTGCCAGTTTGAAGTAGTTGCCCACAAAACTTTTAAGGGATGAGATTATCTATGTCTAAATATGAAACGGTCATCGGGCTTGAAGTTCATGTGGAGCTTCATACCAAGTCCAAAATCTTCTGCGGCTGCTCCACAGAATTCGGCGCTCCGCCTAATACCCATACCTGTCCGGTCTGTCTCGGCCACCCCGGTGTACTGCCGGTGCTTAACCGCCAGGCTGTAGAGTATGCCATGAAAGCGGCAATGGCTTTGAACTGTACGATCGGCGATGTCAGCAAGTTTGACCGCAAAAACTATTTTTACCCCGATTCCCCGAAGGCCTACCAGATTTCGCAATTTGATCAGCCTATCGGCCTGAACGGCTGGATTGATATTGAAGTGAACGGAGAGACCAAGCGGATCGGGATCACCCGTCTTCATCTGGAGGAAGATGCGGGCAAGCTGACTCACGTGGATGGAGGATTTGCTTCACTGGTTGACTTCAACCGGGTAGGCACTCCGCTTATTGAGATTGTCTCGGAGCCTGATCTGCGTTCGCCTGAGGAGGCACGCGCTTATCTGGAGAAGATCCGCGCCATCATGCAGTACTGTGATGTGTCGGATGTGAAGATGGAAGAAGGCTCGATGCGTTGTGATGCCAATATCAGCCTGCGGCCGGAAGGGCAGGAAGAATTCGGTATCCGTGCGGAGCTGAAGAATATGAACTCCTTCCGCGGGGTTCTGCGCGGGCTGGAGTATGAGCAGTTCCGTCAGGGGGAGATTCTGGATGACGGGGGAATCGTTGTACAGGAGACCCGCCGCTGGGATGAAGCGGGAGGCAAGACTTTGTCCATGCGCGGCAAGGAGGAGGCCCATGATTACCGTTATTTCCCGGACCCGGATCTGATTGTGCTGCATATTGGCGAGGACTGGAAGGAAGCGATCCGCTCCACGATCCCTGAGCTGCCGGATGCCCGGCAGGCCCGGTACAGTGAGGAGTTTGGTCTGACTGCCTATGATGCCGGAGTGCTCACCTCCTCCAAGCCGCTTGCGGACTTCTTCGAGGGCAGTCTTGCCTTCACGCAGGATGCTAAGGCTGTCGCCAACTGGATGATGGGCGATCTGCTGGGGTATTTGAACAGCAATAATCTGGAGTTATCCCAGGTGAAGATTACGCCACAGGGGCTGGGCGAGATGATCGGCCTGATCGCAGGCGGAACCATCAGCAGCAAAATTGCCAAGACCGTGTTCAAAGAAATGCTGGAGAGCGGCAAGCTGCCGGCAGTTATCGTTGAAGAAAAGGGTCTGGTGCAGATCAGTGATGAAGGTGCGATCAAGAAAATCGTACAGGAAGTGGTCGCTGCTAATCCGCAATCTGTCGAAGACTACAAGGCCGGCAAGAAACAAGCGATCGGCTTCCTTGTAGGACAGGTCATGAAGGCGAGCAAAGGGAAGGCTAACCCGGGTCTTGTGAACACACTGCTTGCAGAAGTGCTGAACAGCTAGATTGGGTAATAGATTATAGAATCTTGGGCACAGGGCTTGTCGGCAACGGCAGGCCCCTGTGCAGTATATAAGGGGAATGTACGGATGGATACAATAGTTAAGCTGAATCTGCAGGATGAGATCACGCTGGATGAGCTATGGAGCCTTCAGCATAAGGCATACCGGCTGGAGGCGGAGATCATCGGGTTTCGTGACATACCGCCGCTGCTGGAGACGAGGGACATGCTCAGCCGGGTTACAGAGGAGTTCTACGGCTGCTTCGATGAGACGGAGGAGCTGCTCGGCGCTGTTGCAGTCACCCAGGAGTCTCCCGGCAAGCTAACCGTTACCCGGATGATGGTCAGCCCGGACCATTTCCGCCAAGGCGTGGCCGGAAGACTGTTAGAATTTATCTTTGCCCGTTACGCGGAGATGGAGCAGTTTATCGTATCTACGGGGAAGCTGAACCTTCCGGCAGTGACGCTCTATACCAAGCACGGGTTCATTCCTGTCGGGTCCGAAGAGGTGGTTCCTGGAGTAGAGCTGCTGGAATTCCACCGGACAGGCAGGCTGAAATGACAAGTACATCCCAATTTAGAAAGGAGGAGTACCGAGAATGAGTTCCGGCCATCAGAATCATGAGGAGCTTTCCGTGCGGGAAGAAGAGAATGAGGCAGGCTTGCCGCTGTCTGAAGCTGACGTAGAATTGAACCATCCCTACATCCCTCCCCGTCCCAAACGCCGTCCGCGTAAACGTAAATTTATAGCCGGCCTGCTTGCTGCAGTGCTTCCCGGCACGGGACATCTCTATCTCGGGCTGCTCCGCAAAGGGGTTTCTGTCATTTTCCTTATTGTGCTGGATATTGTGGCACTGCTGTATTTCTCATCTATCGGGATGCAAATCAATGTACCGCTGCTGATTTTACTGGGGCTGCTGATTCCGGTGTTATACTTCTATAATGTGTTTGACGCGCTTCAGAATGCAGACCTGATTCTGCGGTTTCCTGTTGAGCATGATCTTGAAGAGCTGGAGACCATCCAGTCCGGTACAACAACCTCAAGACGCCGGGTAAGGATCAGCGAGCCGGGGATTTCCTTTGGCCTCCTGCTGCTTATCGGCGGGGCGATGCTCTTTCTTTTCCAGCAAAAGCCGCCCTGGCTTCGCGTATTCATTGAGACCTCTGCCGGTGCTGCTGTTGCAGTGGTGCTGATAGGCCTCGGCCTTCTTATGGGTATCAGAGAGATGGCCAGGGACTCCATAGCGCGTCAGGACAAGGAGCGGAAGAAGCGGCGGATCGGCAGATATACGGCCTCAGTAACGCTGGCTGCTGTCGGAATCCTGCTTCTCCTGGACTGGCGTGATGGAACAGATTATATGATGCTGCTGCTCAAATGGTGGCCTATCATTCCGGTATTATGGGGAGTAGAGTATCTGCTGATCTATATTCTTTTCCGCCGGCTGAAGCAGAACGGTACTGCCGGAAGAGCGCGGATGGATCTGCGGGGATTGTTCTCTGCGGTAATACTGGCTGCCTGTGTGTTTATCGTAACCGAGCAGGAGCACTATCTGCATCTGTGGAACAAGGTGAGTCTTAACCTGACCGTGGCGGCAGTCGATTACGGGGAAGCGGAAGGAAGCTCATATCAGAAGGCTCCGCTGATGGTTCCGGTGGAACTGAACACCTCCAAGGTCAATATTGACGCTATTAATGGAGACATTCTCATTCACCGGGCTGCTGTGGAGGATATTGAGATTACGGCAACCGTCTGGGTAGACCAGCTGGACGGGGTGCAGGCGGAAGCCATAGCGGACCAGTCCTTTGTCGAGGTGACGGAAGGTACGACAATCAAGATCACACCCCAGAGTAAGGCGTACGGTGAATCCGGCAAACGCCAGCCGCGGATCAACCTGGATATCTCCCTGCCGGAAGACCGGCGGTTCGACCTGAACGTCCGTACGATGAATGGCGGAATTACCCTGCAGAATGTGGAAGCCATTGCCGACATCTCGCTGGAGACCGGGAACGGGGAGCTGATTCTGCACCGCATTTACGGCAATGTAAAAGGTAAAACCTTAAACGGTGCGGTGCGCACCAGAGATGTCCTGGGCAATGTGGAGCTGGGGACAAGCGGAGGCGATATGGGGGCTTGGGACGTTAGAGGTGCCCTGAAGCTGTCAACGGCGGTCGGCAACATCACGGCATATGACAGCGGGGATGTGCTGGATCTGTCCACGAAGAATGGCAATGTGGAAGTATCCGGAGCAAGATCCAAGCTGCATGCCGAATCCCTGAACGGCCGGATCAGCATCCGCTCCGGGGATTTCGGGGGAGACTGGGATGTGTACAGTGCAGTGGGGGATATTGAACTGTTCCTGCCGCTAACAGGTAATTATACGGTGGAGGGCTCCAGCGGATATGGAGATATCGTAACAGACCTGCCAGGGCTCGTGATTGACAAAAAAGTGCTTTCCGGCCAGATTGGAACCGGTGAGTTCAAGCTGCGTGTAGACGGAAACAGCAATTTAAATGTGAGCAAATATTGAAATAAGGAATTTTTATTATATAATAATGAATATAATGTAATGACTTCATTGACAACGTTGAAAGCAGAGTCATACAATTACATTAGAATTATTATTAAGTTGTATAATTAAAGGCGGTGGCATGGATGGGTAGTGGCGTACAGCATGCATTGGAGCAACTCAAGACAACCGGTGTCCGTATTACGCCTCAGCGTCATGCGATTCTAACGTATCTGATGGAAGCGATGAATCATCCTACAGCAGACGATATTTACCGGGCACTTGAGCCTCAGTTTCCGAGCATGAGTGTGGCAACTGTGTATAACAATCTTAAGATGTTCATGGAAGCAGGTATGGTCCGTGAGCTGACCTACGGTGATAATTCCAGCCGTTTCGACGCCAATGTATCTGATCACTATCATGTTATCTGCCAGGAATGCGGCAAGATTGAGGATTTCAGCTATTCTACTCTTCATGAGGTAGAGCTGCAGGCCGAACAGGCCACAGGCTTCAAGATTCATGGATTGCGTATGGAGCTGTACGGTGTGTGCAAAGGCTGCGGCGAGAAGCAGCACTGAATGGAATAATACCTATAAGCGTGTAGAGTCCGAATGCGGATTCTGCACGCTTTTTTATATGAAGAGAGAATGAAGCTGTTACAAAAATACAAACCTTCCAAGAGATTCGCGCAACCAAGCTCGCCTGCATGGCGTATACTTAACAGAAGTGTTGCCTGCTTTTAAAATTCAACGAATGGTTTGGAGGACCTATTTTGGACAGAAGACAGAGACAAAGACGCGTCACAAAGCGTGGAAGTCTTACTCGCCGCTTATTGGGACTTGTCATCATAGCCGCCGCAGCCTTTTGGGTTGTTTATTATGTACTGCCGAACCGCCAGCATCTGGACCCGGACTGGAAGGGGCTGGACAAGCCGATTTTTGTGAAGGGACAGCTTACCGGCTATTCAGCATCGGGTACGGGGGACGGACTGCTGTTACCGCTGCCTTTTTTGCAGGAATATGTAGATCCTTCTATCCGCTATGAAAAAGAGAGCAAATCAGTCATCCTCTCAACGGACAGCAGTCTGTTGTACATGCAGGAGGAATCCAAGGCCGCAGCTCTGAACAATGAACCTCTGCAGCTTCGGCTTGCTCCCGAGGTTAAAGATAAAGTGACCTATCTTCCGGTAGACACACTGGAGAATCTGTACGGCTTCGAGATCGAAGAGGATACGAATACCGGTGCAGTGCTGCTAATGACTGCAGGTGAATCGGTGCCGCTTGGCAAGGTGAAGGGCAAAGAAGGCGGGAAAACGAAAGCCCTGCGCAGTGAGCCCTCGGTGCATGCACCGATTTTGGCGGATATGAATCCTGGGGATGTTGTACGGATCTGGAACACGGACACCAAGGACTGGGTATACGCTCAGCTTGATAATGGTTATTCGGGCTACGCCAAGGCGGATGATATTACCGTAGACGGTACCCGAACTGTAGAGAAAAAGCCCGCAATACCTACACGCGCGGAGCGCAGCTGGAAGGATAAGCCGGTAAACATGTTCTGGGAAGCCGTGTATGAACGCAAGCCTAATCCCGCCAAATTCGCAGCCTTGCCTGGAATTAATGTGGTTAGCCCCACCTGGTTCAGCATTATTGATGTGAAGGGGAATGTGCGCAGCCAGGCGGACCGCTCTTATGTGGATTGGGCGCATAATCAGGGGATGGAGGTATGGGGGCTGCTGAGCAACAGCTTTGAACCCGATTTGACCACTGAAGCCTTATCCACGTATGACAATCGGATGAATGCCATTGTGCAGATGCTTAAGTATGCAGACCTGTACAATTTAGACGGGATTAATATCGACTTCGAGAATGTGTACACCAAGGATGGACCGAACGTAACGCAGTTCATGCGGGAACTGAAGCCGATGGCCCAGAGCCGTAATCTGATTGTTTCTATTGATGTTACGCCGAAGTCCAAGAGCGAGATGTGGTCCCTGTTTCTCGACCGTCCGGCGCTTGCCGCCGTGTCCGACTTCCTGATTGTAATGGCCTACGACGAGCACTGGGCAGCCAGTCCGGTTGCAGGATCAGTAGCCTCTTTACCGTGGGTTAAGACCTCTATGAACCGGATTATCGAGGAGGATAAGGTGCCAGCAGAGAAGTTAATTCTGGGAGTGCCACTCTATACGCGGATCTGGACGGAAGCCACCGAGAAGGGCAAGACCAAGGTAAGCTCCAAGGCCGTCAGCATGAATGCAGTCAAGGAGATCATCGCTGAGAAGAAGCTGACACCCGTATTCGATAAGGAAGCCGGACAGAACTACGTGGAGTATAAGGAAGATGATGTTCTCCGCAAAATCTGGATCGAGGACACCACCTCGCTCACAGCCAGGGTAGAGCTGGCCCAGTCCTTGAAGCTGGGCGGTGTGGCAGCCTGGAACCGTAGCTTTGCCAGTCCGGAGGCATGGGAAGCATTGAAGGGAATTATAAAATAATCATATAAAAAAGGTGATGTCCTCTGCAGGACACCACCTTTTTTGCAAGAAAATCTGAATGCTGCATAATAACTAATAATTGCAGTTAACGCTGCATGAACACGATCAATGTTTAAGCTGCTGGAGTTCAAGCTCTTCGGCAGTAATGGTAGCTTGTGCAGGGTCCATGGTGAGGATGGTGTGGCAGAACATGCAGCGGTCGGTTTTGCCCAGCATTTTGGTCAGCTTATGGCACTCCGGACATTCCACCTGAACCGCACTGGTTGAGAGCATGCCCGCCCAGAAATAAATAGCCAGACTGGCCATCATGGAGACGAGTCCAATGACAAGACCGACAGCAGCAACGACTTTGCCGGCAGAGCCCCAGAATACAATACCTGCGGTTCCCATGATCATGAGACCCATGCCAAGCATGGTCAGAAGCAGTCCCCAGGTGCGAAAAGCATTGATTTTGGCCGATTTAAATTTCATGAGTACGATCTCCTAACTGAAATATAGTTCGGTTGTTCAGGAGGAACTGGCATGAATATGTAGAATAAGCTTATGTATAGAGATTATAACTGACGGACGCAAAATCGCCAAATTTGATGGAGGGAAGCATGGAACTGTCCAATTTGACCCTATTAAGCGGGGAGACTTTTGAAGAGAATGTTCTTGGAGCCGTTGCTTGGCGGCAAAGAGGAGACGCCACGTTTCAAAGTGCGCTGCTGCACGATTTTGATATGGTGGTCCTTCTGCTGCATGAGGAACAGGAGACGGAACGCATCATAACCCATAGCATTGCTGGTGATAAGCGGACACAATCGGTGCATGTAGGTCTATCTGCATTGGAACGTGCTGTTATGGCCGGAGATAACAACGAGCTTCTTAGCAGCCTGGTATCCGGAGAGGTACTCTGGGACCCGAAGGGGATCTTGGCGGAGATGCGCAAGCAGCTCACCCAGTTTGAGGGCCCGCTCAAAGAACGGGTGCTGTTCATGGAATTCTCCCGTTTTTTACATATGTATATTAAGTCCAAGCGTTATATTGAAGCAGGCTGTACCATGGATGCCTATAATTGCGTACTCATTGCCTTGTATCATTGGGCGCGCATTGAAGTGAGTGAAGCGGGGTATTTCCCGGAACCGGCAGTATGGGGACAGGTGAAAAGCCTGAACTCCCCGGTCCATAAGCTATATGAAGAATTGACTATCAGCACAGAGACACTGGACCAGAGAATCGAACTGATCCTGCTTGCCTGTGAATTTGCCCTCATGTCAAAAATGGAGGATTGCTGTATCATGCTGCTTCATATCCTGGGCAGCCGTAAGGAGGCGTGGAGCATTAAGGAGCTTCTGCAGCATTCGGGGCTCAGCCCGCTCCAGGCAGAGTTGCCGCTTGTGCTCCGCAAGCTGGTATCCCGTTCATTAATTCGGGAGATCGCCTCGTGGGCAGTGGATGCCGGGGATGGTCATGCCATTCGTTATACCCTTTAAGTTAACAAATCGCCTACTGGCGGTAACAGCTCTATATAGATAGCATTAGCGGGAGAATGGAGAGGGTGAATATACTCTCTTTTTTATAGAATTTATATAGTTTGGGGCTCCCGCAAAGTACCTGAGTCATCATCGAAGCTAAAGCCTCACTTTGTGGGGTTATTTTATTTGTCCAGTGCAGAAGAGCTGAAAGGGAATTGAATATTTAGGGTTGACTAGGGTGCAGTTCTTATGATAAATTATAACTCGTCCCTCTGACATAACGATGCGCAGCAATGCAGTCGTAATTCAGCCGAAAAAAGAAATTAAAAAAAAGGTTGACTAAAACGAGGGCGCTGTGATATATTATAAAGGTCGCTGCTGAGACAAAAAACGGCGACAAAAGATGAACTTGATCTTTGAAAACTGAACAACGAGTGAGTATCTGGAGATCACTTCGGTGAGATCCAAAATTAGAGAATGTAACCATTCTCGTCAGATGTTTCAAAATGAGCAATCGCTCTTTCTAAATACCAATTTGGAGAGTTTGATCCTGGCTCAGGACG
>NZ_ASPX01000042.1:0-37068 GCF_000517965.1 Paenibacillus sp. FSL R7-277 | reverse complement strand
CCGCAGCCGCCATAGTTCCCGGTGCGGCTTCGCCCCGCACCACTCCAGCCTCACCGCCCGCAGCTGTCCACTGCCCGTCTCCTTTAGCTTCACGTGCGGCTTCGTCCCGCACCCCCGCCAGACCGTCCGGCCACAGCTCCGCGCCGTACTTCAGGATCGCCTCGACGAGCAGCTCCGTCTCCGGGCGGGGGATCAGCACATCGGGCGTGACCTCGAAGGCACGGCCGTAGAATTCCTGCTCGCGGGTGATGTATTGCACCGGTTCCCCCGCCGCCCGGCGGGTCACCAGTGCTTCCCATTCGGCCTTGCGCGCCAGCGGGAACGGATCAGCCAGCGCCATATAATAAGCCGCCCCGGACAAGCCCAGCACATGCTCCAGCAGGAGCTGGCTGCTGCGCTGCGGCTCCGTAAGGCCGTGTCCGGCCAAAAAAGAAGAAGCCTCCGCAAAGGCTTCCCGGATGCTTTGCAATTCCGACATGACGTAAGAGTCGTGTTTCAAAGCATTATTCTCCTTTTTCCATCAATTCTGCTTGTTCCGCAATCGACAGTGCCGAGATAATCTCGGTAATATCCCCGTTCATCACCTGGTCCAGACGGTGGAGGGTCAAGCCGATCCGGTGATCCGTCACACGGCTCTGCGGGAAGTTGTAGGTACGGATACGCTCACTGCGGTCACCGGTTCCCACCTTGCTTTTACGTTCTCCGGAATACTTCGCTTCCTCTTCCTGACGCTTCAGATCCGAGATCCGGGTACGCAGCACCTTCAGCGCCTTATCCTTGTTGGAGTTCTGGGACTTGCCATCCTGGCAGGTAGCCACGATCCCCGTAGGTACATGGGTTACACGTACTGCTGATTTGGTCGTGTTAACGGACTGTCCGCCCGCGCCGCTCGAACAGAAGGTATCGACACGGATATCTTTGTCATGAATCTCGATTTCGAAATCTTCCGCTTCCGGCATTACAGCAACCGTAGAAGTAGACGTATGGATACGTCCGCCGGATTCTGTGGTAGGTATGCGCTGCACACGGTGTGCACCGCTTTCGAATTTCATCTTGCTGTAAGCGCCGCGCCCGTTAATCAGGAAGATCACTTCCTTGAAGCCGCCGAGATCATTCGTGTTCACATCCATCAGCTCTACGCGCCAGCCCTGGGTATCGGCATAACGGGTATACATACGGTACAGGTCAGAAGCGAATAAGGCCGCTTCGTCCCCGCCGGCTGCGCCGCGGATTTCAACGATTACGTTCTTGTCGTCGTTAGGGTCCTTAGGCAGCAGGAGCAGACGAATCTTCTCCTCAAGAACGGCCTGACGCTCGGACAGGTCATCGATCTCCATCTTGACCATTTCTTTCATTTCATCATCAAGCTTCTCGGCCTGCATCATCTTCGCGGCTTCAAGCTCTTCCATTACGTTCTTATATTCGCTATACGCCTCGAAGGCGGGCTGCAAGTCGGATTGTTCTTTGGAATAGTCCCTCAGTTTCTTACTGTCGCTTGCAACATCCGGGTCACATAGCAGTTCACTGAGTTTCTCATAGCGGTCCGCCAGGGATTGCAATCGGTCCAACAAGGGAATTCACCTCTCCTGATTCAAATTCTTCGTTCATTATTACTTTAAATTGTTGCTACAACTGAAGTAGATATACGACTTTATATTATACCACCACAAGCCTCAATTGGCTACAGCACATGCGGCGGGCCGGGGATTTTTTTAAAATTTTGATTCTGTATGATCTTATGATGTTGAGCCTCCGAGCAGCTTATACACCGGCACCGAGTCCGAATGACGCAAAGAAACCATCCAGCAAGCAAAACCCTCTACTCCTGAATGGCCTCTCTATAACAAGCGAAAAGTATCTATACGTTGAACCGGAAATGCATAACGTCGCCGTCCTGCACCAGATATTCCTTACCTTCCAGACGCAACTGCCCGCGTTCCTTGGCACCGTTCATTGAACCTGCCGCCACCAGATCGGTGTAAGCCACAACCTCCGCACGGATAAAACCGCGCTCGAAATCAGTGTGAATCACGCCCGCTGCTCCAGGGGCCTTAGTGCCCTTGCGGATGGTCCAAGCACGAACCTCTTGAACGCCCGCAGTGAAATAAGTGTACAGTCCCAGCAGCTTGTAAGCCGCTTTGATCAGACGATTAAGCCCGGATTCCTGCAGACCCAGCTCCTCCAGGAACATCGCCTTGTCTTCGCCTTCCAGCTCTGCGATCTCCGCTTCCACCTTGGCACTGATCGGCACGACTTCAGCGTTCTCGGCTGCTGCGAATTCACGGACCTGCTGCACATAAGGATTCTCCTCGGCAGTCGCCACTTCATCCTCGCCCACATTCGCCGCATACAGCACCGGCTTCAGGGTGAGCAGGTGAAGGTCACGCACGATCTGGCGCTCATCGTCAGACAATTCCAGACTGCGTGCAGGCTGGTCCTGATACAGGGCTTCCTTCACACGCTCCAGTACTTCTACTTCCTGGGCGTATTTCTTGTCGCCGCCCTTGATGTTTTTGCGGGAACGCTCGATCCGCTTCTCCACGCTCTCCAGGTCAGCCAGAATCAGCTCCAGGTTAATCGTCTGGATGTCGCTGATCGGATTCACCTTGCCGTCTACATGGGTCACGTTCTCATCGACGAAGCAGCGCACCACATGAACAATGGCATCCACCTCGCGGATATGGGCCAGGAACTTGTTGCCCAGGCCTTCGCCCTTGCTCGCACCGCGCACCAGTCCGGCAATGTCGACGAATTCAAAAGCGGTCGGAACCGTCTTGTTCGGCTGTACCAGCTCCACCAGCTTATCCAGACGTTCGTCCGGCACTTCTACAACACCGACGTTCGGGTCGATGGTGCAGAATGGATAGTTGGCGGATTCTGCGCCCGCTTGTGTAATTGCATTGAATAATGTCGATTTGCCTACGTTGGGAAGTCCAACGATACCTGCTTTCAAAGCCATTTATATGACAACTCCTATTTTCGGTTGGTTTGATCACCGCATGAAATACCGAACTGATCTCAAACCATTATATATTAGAACAAATTCTCCAGCAACAGCAGAAGTCAAGCGGACAGCAAAATACCCCGCAAAGGGGTCTGCCTTACCTATAGGGTTTTGGACATTGTGATGTCTGTAACCTGGAAGCCCATTTTCTTGTATAGCCCGAAGGCGCGTTCGTTATGTCCGAAGACATGCAGGCCGATCTTGGCCGCCTTCAGCTTCCGGGCTTCTTCATCCAGCAGGAGCAGCGTCTGCTTGCCATAGCCCCGGCCCTGGAACGGCTCGAAGATATAAATGTCATAAATGAACGCCTCCCGCACCCCGCGGTTCTCGGTCACGTTGAACCAGATATAACCGGCCCCAGTCCCCGAAACGTCCTCTACTACCGAATAGAAATAAGCTCCCGCCGTATTGAGGCCTTGCGGCAGGTAGCGATTCATCGATTCCTGGGCCTGCGCTAACGCTGTATCTGCCTCCCAGGCACCGGCTTGTACTTTCTCTTCTGCGTAGTCGCGGGTAGATTGCTTCAAGAACGACTGAAACGCAGATTCGTCCATCGGGACCAATGTAATCGTCATTTGGATACCTTCCTTCGGTTCTGATTATAAAAGCAAGCCAGGTGTCAACGCCGGACCAGACGCGGCGTTCCGCGCAGTGCGGCAAGGTCCGGCGCACCGATGCCGAACATCACCGTCCGCAGCTCCAGCTCTACCTGGGCCAGCGCCTGATCCAGCGCCTCCTCGGAGCTGACGGCCGCACCCAGCAGCCCCCGTCCGAAGCCCGCCAGATCGGCGCCAAGGGCCAGCGCCTTGGCAGCATCGACGCCGTGCTTCAGTCCGCCGCTGCCAATCAATGCCCCGCGCGGGGAGACCGCGCGGACCTCGGCAATGCACTCCGCCGTGGGAATGCCCCAGTCGGCGAAGGCCTCCGCAGCCGCACGCCGTACCGGGTCGATGCTGCGGAACTTCTCTACTTGGCTCCATGAAGTGCCGCCAGCCCCGGCTACATCAATGAAGGCAGCGCCCGCCTGATACAGCCGGGCGGCGGTATCGCCGTCAATCCCCCAGCCGACCTCCTTGATCCCCACTGGAATCTCAAGGCTCCGGCATAATGCCTCTATCCGCTGCAGCAGGGAACCGAAGCCAGTGTCACCCTCGGGCTGGAATACCTCCTGCAGCCCGTTCAGATGGAGAACCAGCCAATCGGCTCCGGCAATCTCAACCGCCCGGCGGCATTCTTCTACCCCGAAGCCGTAAGCGAGCTGCACGGCTCCGACATTGGCAATGACCGGAATCGTGGGTGCATTGGCCCGCACATGGAAGGTAGCAGCCAGCTCCGCGCGTTCTACAGCCGCGCGCACCGAGCCGACGCCAAGCGCCCAGCCCCGGCGCTCCGCCGCTTCGGCCAGCCGCTCATTAATCTTCCCTGTAGCCGTGCTCCCCCCGGTCATGGAGCTGATCAGCAGCGGGGTACGCAGCGTACGGCCCAAGAACTCAGTACCCAGTAAGATGGTATCGTAATCCAGCTCCGGCAGCGCGTTATGGCGGAACCGGTACTGCTCGAACCCGGTTGTAATTCCGTTACCGGCCACATCTTCATTCAGGCAGAGCCGTACATGCTCAATCTTCCGTTCTCCGGTTCTGGAGTCGGGCAGCAGAGATTTATGTCCGGCATGGCCTGAGCCTGCTGCCTCCTGCCCTGGCTGGGGCCCTGTTCCTGAGGGCTTCACAGCGCTCTGCGGAACACCGTTTCGCGGCATATCATTCATGCTGTCTTCCTCCGTTTCTGCTTCACTTTTCTCAAAAAAGAACAAAATCATCCTACGGAGAATGTATGCTGTTTTCCACATACATTCAGCAACAAAGACACTCTACGAGTTATTCAAAGACGGGTGCCGCCCCTAAAAGGCGGCGAAACCGTCTCCACTTGCAATATATCCCGCTCCACAATTACCTTCCATTATAGCACAACTATAGCATAACCCCGCTCGGCCGTTGAACGCTGGCGGGGGTTCACTCCTCATACATGGCTTGCAATATATTCGCCCACCAGCCTGCCGGACAAGGACACCACAGGGGTTCCCCCGCCGGGATGCGTGGTTCCGCCCACATACCACAGTCCCTTAACATCGCTGGAACGGTTGCCCGGGCGGGCGAAGGTCTGCTTCACCGTATTGGAGGATATCCCGTAAATAGCTCCCTGATGCGCCAGCGTATCGCGGGCAATATCCTGCGGAGTATAACGCTCCAGCACATCTGCGGACGACAGCCCGCTCACACCGTGGCTCTCCAGTACAGACATTACCCGCTCCCCGTACGCATCCCTCTCCTCACTCCAGTCACAGGCCGGGCTCAGATAAGGCGCATTAGCCAGAATGAACAGGTTGCTGCCGCCCGCAGGCGCCAGCTCAGGCTCGGAATAACCGGAATGGCATACATACACTGTCGGCTGCTGCGGCGGACGCTTATGCTCGAAGATATCCTTGAATTCCTGCTCGTAGTTCTCCGGGAAAAACACCGTATGATGCAGCAGCGCATCATACGTGCGCGGCACACCCGCCAGCGTTACCAGCCCCGACAGGGAGGGTTCGTAGGCTTCAATCTTGCGGTCCGTCATTCCAGGACGAACCGCTTCCGGCAGCAGCATCCGGTTGATGCTCAGGACATCGCCACCGGCAATCACGGTCTTGGCCGGGTAGAAGCCCTGCGCCGTATCCACACCTTCCACCGCACCGGAGACTACGGAAATTCCCGTCACCTCCGTGCCTGTAATCAGCCGTACGCCCAGATTCCGGGCGAGTGCAGACAGACCGCTGATTAATTCATAGGTGCCGCCCTTCACCCCGTATACGCCCTCCTGAATCTCCAGATGACCAAGCATGGCGAAGATGGAGGGGGAGCGATACGGCGATGATCCCACATAGGTGGCATAACGGCCCAGCATAGCCAGCGTATTCGGGTGGCTGAAGTAGCGGAGCAGCAAGCTATGCAGGCTGAGAAAAGGCCTTACGCGCACCAGATCCCGTACAAGGGAAGGCGAGAGCTTATCCCTCCAGGATAGCAGCAGCCTGTTCAGGAACTGCTTCTCGCTAAGCTGATACAGCCGTGAGGCTTCTGCCAGAAACTCCGGGAACCGCGCAGCATCCGCCGGGCTGTAGGAAGCCATCTGCTCCCGCATTCGCCCGGTATCCCTTGAGAAATCGACAACCCTGCCGTCTGCGAAGACATTGCGGGTGCGCGGCTCCAGCTCATAGAGCTGGACATAATCCTCCATGCGGGCTCCCGCAAGCTCATAGAGCGAGCGGAAGACATGGGGCATCGTAATTGTACTCGGGCCGCGGTCGAAGGTGTAGCCCCCCTCCTGCACACGCTGCAGCTTGCCGCCCGGCTGCTGCTGGCGTTCCAGCACAGTGACTTCCCAGCCCGCCGCGGCAAGGGTGACCGCACAGGACAGCCCCCCGAATCCGGCGCCTATGATGACTGCCTTCGGTTTCATCCATAACGCCTTCCTTTCCATTCATAGCCTGCGCGCGTGCGGCTTCCGCGCCAGGACGCCACAGCAATCAGCGACAGGCAGAGTATACCCGCCGGAAGTAGGAGACAGAACCAGAACGGCTGCCGACCGGCAGCATCGCTGGTCCGTTTCACGGCCAGACCGGCAAACAGCGCAGCAGCGGGCCAGAGGGCCGCACCGGGCTGTCCGCTTAGGGCATAGTACAGAACGGCGGCGGCCGGTGCCACGTACAGCGACAGATATGCAATAAGCACACCCAGCAGCAGCAGCGGGCTGCGGCCGATGCCGGCATAGATATTCTTCCGGTAGCCATTCCATACTTGCCGGGCATTGTGGTACATCCGCATGAACACCTGCTCCGTAACATCCATGAGCGCCACCGTTCCGCCCGACCGCTTCACGGCGCGGGCCAGCGCCATGTCATCCACCAGCTCGCTGCGGATGGCTTCATGCCCGCCGCAGCTGTCGTAACTGTCCCGGTGAATCAGGATGAAGCCCCCATGCGCCGCAACAAACCGCGGATCTCTGGAGCCGCGGACCAGCGGAATGGGCAGGTGGCAGATGATGGTGAAGACCATCAGGGGAACAACCAGCCGCTCCAGCCAGGTTCCGGTCATCTGCCGGGGGAAGCCGGTAATCATGCCGCCGCCCGCTGCTTCAGCAGCAGAAAGCGCCGCCTGAAGCGCCCCGTGCTGAAGACGGACATCTGCGTCCAGGAACAGCAGCCAGTCTCCGCTTGCCGCTTCTGCAAGCTGAGCGCAGGCATGGGACTTGCCCAGCCAGCCCTCCGGCAGCTCTCTTCCCTTCAGAACGCGTACTCCGCTGCCCGCTGCTGCGGCAATAGCCCCCGTTCCGTCAGTTGATGAATCATCCAGTACAATAATCTCCACCCCGATTCCGCCGGTGTTTGAGGCCAGTACAGAGGAGAGGCAGTCCCCAATATTATCCGCTTCATCCCGGGCGGGGATCAGTACCGATAAGCTCAAGGCGCGTGAGGATGCCGTTGCTTTTGCTGGCAGCGCCTTCGCCGCTCTTGTACCAACCGCTGCCCCCAGCTTGGGGAGCTGCGCTGCATTCCATAATGCGAACAATAGCTGGAGCAGCACAACACCGGTTACAGCCTGAAAGAATACGTTCATCCTCTCCCACCGCCCGGCCGCAGCAGGTCAAGCCATTCATTGGTAGATCTCCCCCGGCGGAGCAGCGGCCTGAATTCATCCGGCATATAGCCTTGATGGTTAAGCACTCTGCTGCGGTGGGACTCCAGTTGTCCGCCAAGAACAGTCTCCAGCGTACGGGCTACCCTTGAGCGGTCCATCTCCGCCCAAGGGAGCAGCAGCGGCGCACCGGCCAGCAGCGTAGCCTCCGGCTTCGTATGCCGGAACAGGCCGTGGTATAGCGTCACTGGGACAACGGCCGTCTGCGGACTGAGCCGCAGCGCCAGGGCCGCCCCTTCCTTCAGGCTCAGCGGCCGGTGCTCAAGCGGCCGGATTTCCCCTTCAGGATACATCCAGACATTCTCACCCGCCTGCAGCAGCCCGGCTGTATACCGCAGCGAAGCCCGTGCATCCCCTGGACTTCCAGGGTTAATGGAATACGCGCCAAGCTTTCTGAAGAAGGCATACTTCCGGAGCTGCTCCTCTTCCATCATGAAATAATGACGCTTCCCCGGCAGCTTCCCTGCGGCGTGATAGGCCAGCAGGCCGTCCCACCACGAGCTGTGATTCATGAGGTAGAGAATCCCCCGCCCGGCAGCGGCAGCGGGCTGAAGCTCTCCGCTGATTCCAATGAAGTGGAAATGTCTGCGCAGCAGGTACAAGGAATTATAACGGTAGAATAACCAGTCAAACCTTCCCGATGGAACGGCTTCCAGCATAGCGTAGACTCCCTTCGGCCAAAGCGGCGCCTGCTCCGGCGATCACCGCGCAGGCAGGCAATCCCTCTGTCAGGCTGATCAGACCGAACAGGATCAGGATCGCCTGATACAGGCGGGTGCCCCGGCGGGCAGCCAGGCGGGTGAACGGCACAGCCGGGAGCAGCATAGACAAGGCAGCGCCTGCAATCAGCCAGCCGCCGAAATTGCTCCAGGGCACCTGGTAGAAGCCCCCGCCGCCCTCCCAATGCCAGAAGTTCCTGGCATGGGCAACAGGATCGAGCACCAGATCCATCAGGACCGTCCAGAAGCCTACCTGCAAGGCCCGCAGCAGCAGAAGCCGGAGGCCGCGCTGTCCGAAATCATGGCTGATCAGCACGGCATTACACACAACAGCAATCCAGGCGAAGCCCAGGGTAACCGGCACACCAAATAATAAAGGCCCGAGAATAGTAGAATAATTATAATCCCCAAACAACCGCCCGGAATGCACGCCTACCCATTCGACGGCCATTCCGCCTAACCAGATAAGAGCCGCAGCATACCAGAATCGCTTGGTCATCCGGCCTCCTGAAGAATTGACTGACCAGTCAGACATGAAGGGTTTGAATTGCCCCTTGATTAATAAGTCCAGCCCGTAGACACCATAGAATACGAGAAATAATCCGTTAGAGAACTTCAGACTATCCGGAATTCCGAACACGATCAGCAGCAGCGCTCCGATGGTATACCAGATCCAAAAAAGGGTTCGGACCATCGCTAGACCACCGCAGTTCTTACACCGGCATAACGCACGACCGTACGCTGGAACAGCTGAAGCTTGGCTTCATCGCTGACATAGGATCTTTTGCGGAAAACATCATACCCGTCTGCCTCCACAGCATCCAGAATAGCAGCATAGAAGGATGCGGCAAGTTCAATGGCCAGACCGCTCTCCAAAGGATACGTGTGCACATGCTCCAGTCCTCGCCGGAACCAGTCCAACGCTTCTGTCCGCAGCTCCTGGATAACGGCAGTGAAACGGTGATTGACCTCCCCGTTCTCCAGCTCCTGCTGGCTGTAGCCATGTCCCTCCATCACCTCAAGCGGCACATATCTGCGTCCTCTTCTGAGATCCTCACCCACATCGCGGATGATATTGACCAGCTGCATTCCTATCCCCAGCGCAATTCCCGATGTCCGTGCCGCTTCACTCTGATCATCCCGCAGAACAGGCAGCAGCATCTCCCCTACCGTTCCCGCTACAAGATAACAGTAATCCTTAAGCTGCTCCATCGTGTCATAGGCTGTGAAGATAAGATCTCTAAGCTGTCCCTCCATTTGCAAAAGGAACGGCTCACGCTGAAGCTGCGGGAAGCTGCTGAACAGCCAGCGCAGCGCCGGCCAGATGAAATGCCCGTCCGCCTGCTCCAGATTCATGAAATGCTCCCGCAGCTCATGAATGCTGTACGGCGCGCCTTCCGGCTCATCCACACTATCGTCTATAATCCGGCAGAAGGCATAAATAACATGCACCGCTTCACGCCTGGGACTTGGCAGAACATCAAACGCCTTATGGAACGAAGTGGACCCTTTCTTCATCAGTTCCTCACATTGCTGCAGTATCCTTTCATCCATGTACGCTCATCTCCTTTATCATTTCCTGAACGGCAAGCTTCGCTCCCTGCATCACGATCGGCACACCGCCGCCCGGATGGACGGAAGCACCTGCGGCATACAACCCCTTAAGCGGATAAGGCTTCGGCTGGGGCCGGAATACCCCCGACTGGCTCAGCAGCGGTGCAATACCGAAGCTGCCCCCGCCATACATTCCTTCCTGCTCCGCATCGGCAGGCGTTCTAAGCCTGCGCCAGATCACACTCGCGGCAAGCCCGGGGAAGCCCCGTTTCTCGGCATCTGCCATGACTTTATCGGCTAGTGCTCCGGCTATTTCCTCCCAGTTCTTATCCGGCACCGCCGGGACAGGAACAAGGAAATACAGCACGCTCTGTCCGGAAGGGGCTGCACTGTCGTCCAGCGCTACCGGATTAAATACATAATAAGATGAATCCTGCGGAATCTGTCCCCGGTCAAACAGTTCATGCAGGCTGCTATTCAGACTATCCGGCAGGAAGAACTGGTGCACCAGCGAATCCGGCCAGCGCTTGTCTGTGGCCGCATAGATCAGCAGACAGCCCGAGGAGGGCTTCCAGCTTCCGCGTTTTATCGCCTTGGCCGATACGGATCTGCCCTTATTTGCCGTCACAACCGGTGCCTGTTCCTGCTTGAACACACCAGGCGGCAGCAACTTCTCTACATTCGGGAAATCTCCATTGTACAGAACGGCATCATAAGAAATCGGCTGCCCCTGAACAACAACTCCGCAGCAGCGGCTTCCTTCAACAAGCAAGGATTCCACCTCAGCGCCCGTATGAATCTGTACCCCGCGGTCTTCCAGCTCCCGGGCCATGATCTGCGGCAGCGTCCCGTATCCTCCCTTCAGCATCCAGATGCCGAAGGCATGCTCGGCGTAAGGAAGCATGGTGTAGATACCGGGTGTGCGGAAGGGCGCTCCTCCAATATAGAGGCTCTGCAGGGAGAACGCATCCTTAAGCTCCTCATTGCGAAAATACTGGCCGATCGCAGAGCGCAGATTCCGGTAAGCGCGCAGGCGGACCATCAACGACAGGTTAGCCGGACTAAAGAATTCCCGCCCGCTGGCATACCCCCGCTCCAGGAACGAGGTCCGCCCCTGCGGATACAGCACCGACATGTCCTTCATGAACCGGGTGAAGCCCTTGCCCTCTCCGGGATAGAGCCGGTCAATCTCCTCCGCCTGCGCCGATGCATCCGCGAATTTGGTTAACACACGCCCGCTTCGGAAGTGAACCCGGTAGAGCGGATCACAGTGCAGCAGCTCCAGACTGGATCGCGGAAGGCCGCCTTCCTCCAGAATACCGAGAAGCATCTCCGGCAGCAGCACGATGGTAGGCCCGCGGTCAATCCGGTAGCCGTCCTGCTCTTCAAAGGCCACACGCCCGCCCACCCGGGCTGCGCGCTCATAGATCACTACTTCATGTCCCTGACGGGTAAGCAGCAGCGCCGCCGTCAGCCCGCCGATTCCGCTGCCTACGATGGCAATGCGGCTCATAACGGAACCCCCGCACCTGCGCCGGGCGCACCCGCCTGTACGGTGAACCGCCCCCGCACAGCCTGGTCATGCTCCCGCAGCAGCCGTGCGCTAATCTTGGCCGACTCGAAGATCGTCGGCAGGCCGCTGCCCGGATGGGTTCCCCCGCCGACCAGCCAGATGCCGCGTACCTCCTCGAAGGTATTATGCGGCCGCAGATGCATCATCTGCCCGAGATTATGAGCCAGATTGAAGGTGGCCCCGTTATATACATTCTGCTGGTTCTGCCAGTCCAGCGGAGAGAAGAACAGGCTCTCTTCCACGCGTCCGGCGATTCCGGCCAGCTGCGGGATCTGCTGCAGCCGCTCCATCATCCAGTCCTCCACCACTGCACGCTCTTGCTCCCAGTTGATATCGGCACTCAGATTAGGCACCGGCATCAGCACGTAGAGCGAGGACTTACCGGGAGGCGCCAGTGTCTTATCGATGACTGACGGATTATGAATATAGATAGAAGCATCCTCCGACAGAACGCCCAGCTCCGTGATCTCTTTGACATTACGCCGGTAATCGTCCGCGAAATGAACCGAATGATGACTGAGGTCCACCTCTCCATCCACACCGAGGTAGAGCATGGCGGTGGAGCAGGAATATCTTTTACGGGCAATCTTGGCAGGGGTGTATTTCTTCAGAAGCCCGGGCTCGAACAGCTGGGTCATTGCAGATCCAAAATCTGCACCAATCACAATATAATCCGCATCCACCTTCTCCCCGTTCTCCAGCAGCAAGCCTGCGGCCTGCCCGTCCTTGACGATAATGCGCTTCACTCCGCTTGCGGTATGGACCCGCCCGCCATGCTCCCGGATGACCTCAGCCATAGCCTGAAGCACACGGTTAATGCCGCCAGTCGGATGGTAGAGGCCGTAACGGTGCTCCATGTACGACAGAATCGTGAAGGTGCCCGGACATTCCCAAGGCGACATCCCCAGATACTTGGCCTGGAACGTGAACGAGAACCGCAGCCGTTCATCATCGAAATAACGGGACAGCCGGTTGTATACGGTGTCTGTAGCGTTCAGCTTAGGCAGCGCGTGGAACACATCTCTTTTAACATAATCCCCTAACGATTGGAACGGACGCTGCAGCAGCGGGATCACCCGCTCCAGCTTGTCGGCTTCTTCGGCCATGAACCGGCGGTAGCCGTTGCCATTGCCCGGGAACAGCCGCTCAATCTCCTCGGCCGTCTGATCCTGGTTCGTAGAAGGCGTAAATACGGTATCTCCAAAATGCAGTGAATACAGCGGATCAAGCGGTGTAAGCGAGACATAGTCATGCACCGAACGCCCTGCCAGAGTGAACAGCTCCTCTAACAAATGCGGCATCATCAAGAAGGTGGCTCCCCGGTCAAAACGGTAGTCTCCCAGCTTCAGCTCGCCTGATCTTCCGCCAACTTCTGCCTGTTGTTCATAGAGATCTACTTCATATCCTTCGGCGGCAAGCAGCATGGCGGCGGCCAGCCCGCCCGGTCCTGCGCCGATTACTGCGACTTTTGCGGTATCTGTGGTTCGGATCAAGCGACGTCCTCCTTCGTTCAAACGTTATACAAAAACTATACAATAGTGATACAAATATCATACATACTTTGCCGGGCCATGTAAATATCATCCGCCGGACTTCCAGCAATTTGGTTGCTAGACTTGTCCATAGCAAAAGAACCGGACAGCCCCGCAAGCGGGTCCTGACCGGTTCCATAGAATCTCCTACACTATTAAAATTCAATATAACTGCTACGCTCTATGCCGGATTGTGGCATATTCCTGATCGAACCAGGCTTGCCATTTCTCCGGCGGCTCCGCCATCACATAGGTGGCGTTGGTATCCTGGAGGCTGATTGCCTCATAAGCTCTACCGCCCGCAATGAGCTGCATCTCCGGGTACAAGCTGCCTAGCCGTTCAAGCAGCTCCTCCGTATAGGGGACCAGCGTACCATTCGTAACGGATAGGCAGACAGCTCCAATCCGCTCTTGCTTCTCCAGCAGCTCCATCACACCGTCCTCGGGGGTATTGGCCCCCAGATAGATGACTTCAACCCCGTTTCTGCGCAGGAAAAGCGAGAACAGCAGCAGGCCGACCTGGTGATGCTCTCCTGCCGGGCAAAAGGCAAGCACCTTGTGCAGATGGGCATACACCGGGAACACGTGAAAGAACTGGGACAGCCGGTTCGAGATCATATGTGTCATATAATGCTCCTGGGCTACGGTTGCCGTCCCTTGCTCCCAGGCATCACCAACCTTCACCAGAACAGGCACCAACACCTGATGGACCATCGCCTCATAGCCGTACAGGGAGAACCCGAAATCGATCAGGGCATCGGCCCGCTCACCCTGGATGTCGAGCAGCGCTGCATAGATCTGCTGCCTCATTTTGTCCAAGGCATCCTTGGGGTCACCGCCCGCAACGGACAGCCGGTCATCCAGGTCCTTCTGCTTATGCTGCTTCAGCATCCGCACAGCATGTGAGATACTGATGCCCTGTTTATCGGTCTGTTCCTTCAACCAGCGAAGGTCCTCAATATTCTCTTGGTTGTACAGTCTATAGCCGGACTCGGTACGTTCCGGGACGACAGCCTGATACCGGTTCTCCCACGCCCGCAGAGTGACAGAGGGAATATCGAGCATTTCGACAACCTGTTTGATGGAATACACGATGGATCTCACTGCCTTCCTGTTTACACTGAATACATTTGAAGATTCAAACCTTATACAAATTATTTACACTCATTATACAATTGCATCTGTGTTATGTCACCAGAACTTGTATGATGCAGCTTGCAGGTACGGCGCGGATGAACAGGAGCGCTTTGTGCAACACTAGATTTTTCAGGGATTTTGCCGTCAGCTGCTTCACTTCTCCTTAGCGGGCGTTATAGGTATTTACAATGCCGGGCTACCCTATAGCCGCTCTAGCCCCGCAGCAGACCCAGGAGGATAACTATGAATCAAGGCCGCCATCCCGTCACACCCGAAAAGTTACAGATCACGCTGGCTTCAGGTGCCATTACGGCATCCCGCCACAAGCGTCAGACGCAGTTCTTCCTGCGCCGCCGCTCCAGACTCCTGCTGGCCCTGATCCTTCTTCTCCTCTGGCTGGCCGGGGTGATGATCTATCAGACCCATAAGCCGCTGCCGCCCGGACTTTCTGCGGAGAGCCCTGCTTATAAGGTGAGTACGGTCGCCTTCTGGCATGATCTGACCTATCAGGACAGCAGCGGGAAGCAGGCAAGGGAAGAACAGATTCTGCCCAGAATCCTGCAGATTATTGAAGAGTCCAGACAGTTCCTCGTGATCGATCTGTTCTTGTTCAATAACTATACCCATACAGACCAGCAGTTCCCCGCTGTCAGCAGACAGCTTACCGATAAGCTGCTTGCCCAGAAAGCCGCCTATCCCGCCATGGAGATCGCCTTCATCACCGATGAGGTGAATACGAACTACGGCTCTGCGCCTAATGCCCTCCTGGAAGAGATGAGAGCTGCCGGTATTAAGATCATCATGACAGATGTAGACGGTCTGCGGGACTCGACTCCTGCCTATTCTGCGGTCTGGCGCACCTTCATCCAGTGGTTCGGACAATCCGGCACCGGCTGGATTCCGAATCTGATGGCCAGCGGAGGGCCGGACATTACCACACGTTCCTACCTGAAGCTGCTCAATGTCAAAGCAAACCACCGCAAGGTCGTGCTGAGCGAGAACACCGCCCTGATCTCCTCCGGCAATGTGCATGATGCCAGTGCTTATCATTCCAACATTGCCCTGGAGGTGCAGGGTCCAATCCAGGAGGATATTCTGCGGAGTGAGCAGGCGGCGGCTAATCTCTCGGGAGCCGGTCCCTTGCTGAGCAAGCCCCCTGAATTCAAACCGCCCGCCGCCGCATCCGGGGAACCTTCGCTTGAAGTCCGCTATCTGACCGAAGGCAAGGTATACAAATATGCCCTGGATGGGATCGCTGCGGCAGGACCCGGGGATGTCATCTGGATGGGTATGTTCTATCTGGCGGACGACGGAATTATCGATGCCCTTCTTGCCGCAGATGCCCGCGGCGCCCAGGTGAGACTGCTGCTTGATCCCAACCAGAATGCCTTCGGACGGGACAAAATCGGCATCCCCAACCGTCCCGTTGCCATGGACCTGGACCGCCGCTCTGAAGGAAATATCCTGATCCGCTGGTACAACACAGGCGAGGAGCAGTATCACAGCAAGCTGCTGTTCATTGCCAAGGCATCAGGCGACTCTACCCTGCTGGGCGGATCAACGAACTTCACAGCCCGTAATCTGGACGACTATAACCTGGAGAATGACCTCTATGTATCCGTTCCGCGGGAACAGCCGCTGTATGCGGAGGTGGAGGGCTACTTCAACCGGCTATGGAACAACCAGGGCGCTGAATACAGCCTGCCGCTCACGGAATATCAGAGTGACGTCACCTGGTTGAAATACATCCTCTACCGGATACAGACCCGGCTTGGATTCACTACCTTCTGATGAAACAACAAAAAAACGGTACCGTCCTTTTGGGGCACGGTACCGTTTTTTTGTTTCAGTCCGCTTGTCCGCTTACAGCAGCGGAGACATCAGCCGGGCTGCGGATTCCAGCAGCCGCTCCAGCAGTCTTTTCTCCATGAAGGTCTCATGGACAATCTGCCGCGTGGACTGCAGGTCACGCTCGAAGTCTGCAACAATGCGCGAGACACTCTCGGTCTGCAGCAGCAGCGCGTTCACCTCAAAATTAAGATGGAAGCTGCGCATATCCATGTTCGCTGTTCCAATCGTAGCAATCTCCCCGTCTGCAATCAGCAGCTTGGAGTGGATGAAGCCCTTCTCATATTCATAGATCTTCACGCCGGACTCCAGCAGCGCCGGGAAGTAGGAATGGGAGGCCAGGAACGGAATCCATTTATCCGGCTTGGCCGGGAACAGCAGGCGGACATCCAGCCCCGACATCGCCGCCACACGCAGCGCAGTCAGTATATCCTCATCGGGGATGAAGTAGGGACTGGCGATCCAGACGGATTTTTCCGCAGTAGTAATCATGGAGAAGAAAATATTCTTGAGCGCACGCCGCTCATTATCCGGGCCGCTGGCAATAATCTGCACCGCCCCGTCTCCGGTAGTGAAGCGAAGCTGAGGGGAGAGGTAGTCCTGCTCCAGGATTTTCTCGCCGGTCGTGTGCATCCAGTCCTGCAGGAAGATAATCTGCATCGTCCGCACCGCTTCGCCCCTCAGCAGCATATGTGTATCCCGCCAGAACCCGTAGGTCTTGCTGCGGCTCAAGTACTCGTCCCCGACATTCAGCCCGCCCATGAAGCCGACATCGCCGTCGATGACCACGATTTTGCGGTGATTGCGGTAATTCACCCTGCTGGAGAAAAAGGAGGTGGAGTTGCCGTAAGCAGCCACCTGCACCCCCGCATCACTGAGCTCCTTAAGGAAGGCTCTGGAGAGCTGAATGCTCCCGACCGCATCATACATGAACCGGACCGCCACGCCTGCGCGGGCTTTCTCAATCAGAATCTGCTGAATGCGCGTGCCGATATGATCTGCCCGGAAAATATAATACTCCATATGGATATGATGCTGCGCCTGCCGCAGCTCCAGCAGCAGTGTCCCGAAGGTCTCCTCACCGTTGGTCAGGATGCGCGACTCTGAATTGAAGGAGATCGGCGTGCGCCCGAGCCGTTGGGACAGGCCGAGCAGCTTCTGCTGCGCGGGGCTGAACACCGACCAGTCCTGGTGCATCCGCAACGCATCGTTCTCAATCCGTTCATAGGCCATGAGGTCGCGCTGGGCCTTCTTGTCATATTTGCGCCGCTTGAATACATTCTGCCCGAACAGGAAATAGAACACCAGCCCCAGCACCGGGATCAGCGCGAGCAGCAGAATCCAGGACACTGTGGTGGAAGGATTGCGGTTCTCCATGAAGATCCCCAGCGCGACAGAGATGACCGTCAATGTGGAAAATATACTGATAATCGTCCCGGCTGTACTGCCGAACACGCCAAATCCAAAATAATAAAAAGCCAGCAAAGCCGCTATAATGACTATTGCCTGCAGTCCTCTTCTCATATGTACCCTACCTTCTCATTCCGCCGATTCTCACCAAAATGACACATTTATATCTTACATGAAGAATCCGTTTCTTCCTACTGAAACCTGCAAATTTGTGTTGCTGCAGGATATATAATATAATCTCACTGACCAATCAGTCAAATATAGAACTGTCTAGTCAGAACGGGGGCTTATATCGCCTTGACCGCTAAAAGCATGACCAAAAAAGAACAAATCATCAAGACCGCCATGCAGCTGTTCGCTGTAAAAGGCTCCTCCTCCACCTCCATGCAGGAGATTGCCGAATTATGCGGGATCTCCAAAGGAAGTCTGTATCTGATCTTCAAATCCAAAGAAGATCTGGAACGCAGTATATACATCTACTGCTTCCGGATGATTCATGATCCGCTGCAGCAGGAGGAGCAGGCTGCCGGCAGAGAGCCCCGGGAGAAGCTGCGTAACCAGCTCGAAATTCTGCTTAGTCATGTATACGAGCTGCGCGAATTCCTGCAGCGCCAATTCCAGGAGGTGGCCGGCCGGGGTGTGGCCGAGATTCCCGATTGGGTGAAGCAGAACAACACCGCCCTGCTGCGCTGGTTCCAGCAGAAGCTGGAGCTCATGTACGGGCCAGAGATTCTGCCCTATGCAGGCGAGCTGTGCGTGCTCAGCCACGGCATGATCAGTTCCAGCATCAAGCTGCTGTTCGGCCAGGAGACTGTTGTCTCCATCCCTGAACTGGCTGACCGGCTGGTGGACTGGCTGGACATTATGGTCTCCGGCCTGCTTGCAGGGAAGCCCGCCCCTCTGATCTCTTCCGCAGTCCTCGCCGGATGGGCCGAGGGTCAAGGAGAAGGACCGCGCCAGAGCCCGCTTCAGCTGATCAAGGCGATGAAGCTCCTGCTCAGCGAAGCGGACGTAATCAGCCAGGAGCATGCCGAAGACGGTATGGAGTCCCTGGGCATTCTGGAGAGCGAAATCCTCACCACCCAGCCCCGGAAAGCGATCATTCAAGGGATGATTGCCAATCTTGAGGGGTACCCCGGACTATCCGGCGAGCTAAGTCAATTGAAGAAAATATTCACCCCCTATATGCACACTTCCTGCGGACTTCATTAAGGACAGAGGCGGCACGCCTGTAAGATCAAGAATAATTGTACTGGAGGTTCCTTTTACTGATGAAAAGCCTAATTAATTTCTCGCTCCGCAACAAATTCGCCGTCTGGCTGCTGACGATCATTATTGTCTTCGCCGGTCTGTACAGCGGATTGACCATGAAGCAGGAGACCCTGCCTAACATTAGTATCCCTTATCTCAGCATTACTACTATTTATCCAGGAGCCGCACCCGAAGGGGTCGTGAATGACGTCAGCAAGCCGCTGGAGCAGAATCTCCGCAACGTAGACGGCGTGAAGATGCTGACCTCCACCTCTCTGGAGAACGCCTCCAGCGTCACCATTGAGTTCGACTACGGCACGAACCTGGACAATGCTACAGCAGCAGTGCGGGAAGCCTTGAACGAGGTGAAGCTGCCGGATGAGGTGCAAAAGCCGCAAATCTCGCGCTTCAGCCTCAGCTCGCTGCCGGTCATCTCCCTCAGTATCTCTGACGAGAGCTCCGGCGATCTGGAGGAGCTGACCCGGGTTGCCGAGAATGATATCCGCCCGGCACTGGAGGATATCGAAGGCGTCGCCTCTGTGCAGATTGCCGGACAATATGTCAAAGAGGTCTCCCTGAAGTTCAATCAGGAGAAGCTGAAGCAGTACGGACTGACCGAGGATACGATCAAAGGCATCATCCAAGCCTCCTCCCTGCGGGTGCCGCTCGGGTTGTTCGAGATGGACAAGTCACAGAAGGCTGTTGTCGTTGACGGCAACATCACTACAGTGGAGGACTTGCAGAATGTCAGCATTCCGCTGGTTCCTGCTGGTCCTGCGGCGGGTGCTGCCGGAGCCGGTGCAACTGGCATGCCTGGCACAGGAGCCGGGGAAGCAGGCGGTGCAGCTTCAGGCGGTGCTAGTGCTGCTGGCGACACCAATGCTGCTGCTGGCAGTACCGGGGCTGGTGCTGGCGCCATGACCGGGCTGCCGACGGTGAAGCTGAGCGAGCTTGCCACTATCGAGGTAGTCGGCAAATCGGAATCCATCTCCCGCACCAACGGCAAGGAATCCATCGGGATTCAGATTGTGAAGGCCAATGATGCCAACACCGTCGATGTCGTGAACGGGGTCAAGGACAAGACAGAAGAACTGAAGAAACAATACAAGTCGATGGACCTCACCGTGCTGCTGGATCAAGGCAAGCCGATTGAGGATTCCGTGAACACGATGCTGTCCAAGGCTGCCTTCGGCGCCCTGTTCGCCGTGCTTATCATCCTGCTGTTCCTGCGCAATATCCGTTCTACCATTATTTCTATTATCTCGATTCCATTATCCCTGCTGATTGCAGTATTATGCCTGCGGCAAATGGATATTACGCTGAATATGATGACGCTCGGCGCCATGACCGTAGCCATCGGGCGGGTAGTGGATGACTCCATCGTGGTCATTGAGAACATCTTCCGGCGGCTTACGCTGTCCGGCGAGAAGCTTCGCGGCAGAGAGCTGATCAGCGCGGCTACCCGTGAGATGTTTGTGCCGATTATGTCCTCAACCATTGTGACGATTGCCGTCTTCCTGCCGCTTGCTTTTGTCAGCGGGATGGTCGGTGAGCTGTTCCTGCCGTTTGCCCTCACTATGGTATTCGCGCTGCTGGCTTCACTGGTGGTTGCCATTACCCTGGTGCCTGCACTGGCCCATACCCTGTTCCGTAATGGACTCAAGAAGGGAAAAAAGGGTCACGAAGACAAGCCCGGCGCATTGGCGGGCGGGTATGTCCGAATCCTGGACTGGTGTCTCTCGCATAAGCTGATCACCTTGGGTGTTGCTGTCCTGCTGCTGGCAGGCAGTCTGTTCCTGATCAAGCCGATCGGCGTCAGCTTCCTGCCTTCCCAGGAAGAGAAGAATGTTACGCTTACCTTCTCCCCGAAGGCCGGTCAGACGCTGGAGGATGTGAAGGCGCTGGGCATGAAGGCTGAGAAGTTCATTCTGGCCCAGAAGCATCTGGACAAAATGCAGTATTCCATCGGCGGCAGCAGCCCGTTCGGAATGGGCTCAGGCAATTCAGGCTTGTTCTATGTCACGTATGACAGCAACACGCCTGATTTCGATACCGTGAAGGAGAAGTTAATTGAAGGCTTGAGCCAAGAGGTGCCGGATGGCGTGTGGGGCGATTTGTCCGGCATGGCCGGAGGCGGACTGGGCGGCAGTACCCTTACTGTTAACATCTTCGGCGATACGCTGGAGCAGCTCAAACCGGTAGCCGATGACATTGCCGGGATCGTTCAGGCAGACACCAAGAACTTCAAAGACGGGAAGACCAGCCTCTCTGAAGCCTATGATCAATACACCATCGTCGCTGACCAGGCCAAGCTTAGCTCACTGGGCCTAACGGCCGGACAGCTTGCGATGAAGCTGAGCCCTGCCGGAACCCGGCCTGTACTGACTGAGGTAGAGCTGGACGGCAAGAATTACAAGGTCTACATTGAGACGGACAAGGATTCATACAGCAGCATTGAAGAAATGAAGGCCGCCACGCTCACTTCTCCACTGGGCATTACTGTACCGATTGGTGAGGTAGCAAGCATTGAACAGGGCCAGTCCCCGGATTCCATTACCCGTGAAGACGGCAAAATGAAAGTCGAGGTAACCGCCGATATTATCTCCAGTGACATCAATAGTGCCTCCAAGGCTGTGCAGGACAAAATAGAGGCTCTTGATCTCCCGGACGGCGTGACCATCACCTTCGGCGGAGTCACCGAGCAGATTAATGAGACCTTCGGGCAGCTTGGCATCGCCATGCTGGCGGCTATAGCCATTGTATACTTCGTGCTCGTAGTCACCTTCGGCGGCGGTCTGGCGCCGTTCGCCATCCTGTTCTCGCTGCCGTTCACAGTCATCGGCGCTCTTGTTGCCCTGCTCCTGGCCGGCGAGACCTTGAACGTCTCGGCACTGATGGGCGCACTGATGCTAATCGGTATCGTGGTCACCAATGCAATTGTTTTGATTGACCGCGTAATCCATAAGGAACAAGAGGGAATGTCTACACGCAAGGCGCTGCTTGAGGCCGGGGCTACCCGCCTTCGCCCGATTCTCATGACTGCGCTCGCTACTATAGGCGCCCTGCTGCCATTGGTTACAGGCCTTGAGAACAGCGCCGGAATCATCTCCAAGGGGCTTGGCGTAACCGTCATCGGCGGTCTCGTCAGCTCCACGCTGCTGACCCTGGTCGTGGTACCGGTGGTGTATGAGTTCCTGATGAAGTTTCGGAGTAAGAAGACTTACGAATAAATAGGGGATGAACTTCAGTTTCAGTTATATGGGGTGATCGTAAGAACATAGCGTAAAGCTCAGACGTCACTACGGTGGATATTTGGACTTCCGGCCGCTGTTGTCTCCAGATTTCCTGATTATACCGCTTTTTGCGGTAGAAATCTGGAGACAAAGGCGGACGCTACCGCTCCTACAGTTCCAAAATCCCCCTCCGATCCAACACGCTTTTTGTATTTTCTCCAGATCACAACCTAATAAAGTGAAAGCTTAAGTTCAAGACCCTAGGAGCAGAAATAAGGCGCCCTTCCGATGGATGGAAGGGCGCCTTTTTGATTGAATATGGTTACTTATTAAGCCATGGCCGCCGCGCTGCTCTCCAGCGAAGCCTTCCAGGCACGCAGCATGTGCAGATCTGCGGCAGGAATTCCTCCAGCATATGGCTGAGTCCCAGATACAGCGGGCTGTGCGGAAGGATCATTTAGCCGCTAATTGTATTTTGTACACCTAAATGATGACTAAAAGCCTGAATAGTTGAGATAACTGCATTTCGTACAATTAAAAACAACGGGATCGGTTGTTTTAGGAAAAATCGGGATATTTAGTTGTATAAACTACATTTATAACCATTTACTAGCGATCACCCATCACTTTAGTTGCACAGACTACACTTAAGGCCCGACGACCCCTCCGAGCAGAAAAAGGCGCCCTTCCGATGGATGGAAGGGCGCCTTTTTGATTGAATATGGTTACTTATTAAGCCATGGCCGCCGCGCTGCTCTCCAGAGAAGCCTTCCAGGCACGCAGCATGTGCAGATCCTGCGGCAGGAATTCCTCCAGCATATGGCTGAGTCCCAGATACAGCGGGCTGTCGGTGGCAGCGTTCATTCTCGCACAGAATTGTGGAGTCCACTTCAGCAGATGCTCCTCAAGGAATCTCTCCTGGATCTCCAGAAGCTCCATCGCACTGCGGATCGAGAAGCTGTTGTACAGCATCCGTTCATGCAGCACGGCCATGAATTCCAGTTCAATGGCAATATGGTCGTCGGCTTCGCCGCTGCACTTCTTGAAGACAATCCCCGCCGAAGCGTACACATCCGAGAGCACGTTGCAGAATTCTTCCTCACGGCCCAGCTGAGCCGCTTCACGGGCTACGAAGGAGCTTACGGCGCGTTCGTTCATCAGACGTTTGTATTCGAGCTTTTCTTTTTCGCAGATGGCCGGGAGCATGGATGGCTCCTGGCTGCACAGGTAACGCTTCAACTCACGGCCGCCTTCGGTCATCTCCGCAGCGACACTCATCTCACGGTTACGGCTCCACTGGGCGACCAGTGAGAGAGATGGTTTTCTTCCATAGAAGTCCACCAGCAGCTGATATATTAATCCCCGACTCTCCAGCCAGCGGCTGCAAGCCTCCGGCACGACAAGCGATGGAACAGTTGGTATGGTCATTTTGCAAATCCTCCCTACATAGTTTGCCGGATACCCGGGGTATCCTTAGGGATCGCCGCCTGAGCCTTCCGGTATCATAGCTGTGCTTCGCAAAAGTAAAAGTATCTAAAGTTTGAATCTTCCGCACCTAAATTATATCGAATATGATAAGCGCTTTCGGTGAGCATTCTATGACCATTCCCTGGAATTGTCGCACTTTTGTCATAATTAGGCTGCTGCTTTGGCCTTCTGTCCCCCTATGCTTTAGATTGTCCGCTGTGCATTGACGCGGCGGAATGGTTTCTTTAAAATTTAAACTAAAATCAACAGGTGAAGGAGCAACGCTATGGAGCCGCTGACTGACCCTTTTGGACGCATACATGATTACCTCCGCATCTCGGTTACAGACCGCTGCAACCTGCGCTGTATCTATTGTATGCCCGCCGAAGGAATGCAATTCCAGCCGCAGGACGAGATTATGAGCTACGAGGAGATTGCCGCTGTGGTGGAGGCGCTTGCGCCCCTGGGCCTGCGGAAGGTCCGGCTGACGGGGGGCGAACCGCTGGTCCGCAAGGATCTGGAGAAGCTGGTCTCTATGATCGCCGTCATACCCGGCATAGATGACATATCATTGACGACCAACGGGCTGATGCTGCCAGCCAAAGCGGCTATCCTGAAGCAGGCCGGGCTTTCCAGGGTGAACATCAGCCTGGATTCGCTGCGAGCGGACCGCTTCTCGATGATTACCCGCGGCGGCGATGTTGCCAAGGTGCTGAAGGGGATTGAAGCCGCAGAAGCCGCCGGCCTGTCCCCGATCAAGCTGAATGTCGTGCTGATGAAAGGCATTAACGATGACGAGATCAAGGACTTCATCGCCCTGACCCTGAACAGCCCGCTGAATGTGCGGTTCATTGAATACATGCCGATTGGCAGCGCCAGCGATGCCTGGCGGCAGACCTATCTGCCGCTGGAGACTGTAGTAGAGGCCTGCAAGGAAGCGGGCTGGGCCACCGAGGAGGCCGACATGCCCTCCGGGAATGGCCCTTCCCAGAACCGGCGTGTCACCGGCGCGAAGGGAACCTTCGGGCTGATCCATCCGGTCAGCGAGCATTTTTGCGACAATTGTAACCGCCTGCGCCTAACCGCCGACGGCAACATCAAAGCCTGCCTGTACTGGCAGGACGAATATAATGTGCGCCCGCTGATCAGCTCCCCTGCGGCGGTGCAGGCCCTGTTCCGCGAGGCGCTCGGCAACAAGCCGCATAATCATGAGATGGCGCTGGCCCTGGAGCACAAAGCCCAGAGCCACACCCCCACCGCCCGCCGCATGTCGCAGATTGGCGGGTAGGGCACGGCGACAAATGTAATAGGCCCATGAACTTGTTCATGGGCCTATTTTAACTTTTTATAATCTTAAACATGCATTTAGGAGTAGAACACATTCATAGTAGTATCAAAGCTTGTGTACTTCAACCCGACTTCGGAATATCCGAAATCGCAATCTCGAAATCCACGGATATGGTCCCCCGGATCACTTGCTGCTCGCTGTCTAATTTGGCGGATAAGTCAACGCTTTGCATGATCACATCGTCGCCTTTGTACCGCTTGCGGGATAGATAGTAGGTCGCCAGCTCGCTGCAGAATTGGGTGTAGTTTTTTTCATGAATGAATTTGTTGTGTTCACCAAAGATACTGTATACCTTCCGGTAAGGAATGTAGTCCGCAAATCTCTGTATCACATGATCCACGTCCCACTTATACTGATTAGCCAATTGAACGATCTTGAACAGCGCCATAAAAATCTCGTTCTCACAGGTGGAGATATACTCTATATATTCTTCCAGCACCTCAATCTGCCCATCCATTAAGCGGTAAAGGTACGTATTAGCCGTTCCCCATTCTATATATTGAGCCTTAATACGTCTTGCTTCTTCGTCATCTTCCCGTATCCAGCTATGATCCAAGTACTGAGGTACCATATCCAGTGCGGTTTTATAGTCGCCCAGCTCTTCATAAACACAGGATCTCATAAGCTGAGCATATAAAATATATGTATACAGCGGCTTTTTATAAAATTGATTGCTACTATGCTTACGATGCACTTGTCCGTGGAGTTCATATTGAACAGTGGCGACTCTTAGCAGTTCTTCTACAGACTGAGATACTTTGTCCCACGCCTGAAGCCCACTGTATAAATTAGCCAACTCTTTCAGCGCATCCAACTGATTGACTTCGTCCAGCTTATCGACATAATTCTCTAATATAGTAGCAGCGATTAGATTTTTCTGGGGATCATCGCCCAGATTAATGAGGAAGAGCCGATACTGGCAGAGCGCCAGCCGTTCGGAATGCTGGTATTTCTCGCTGGCTCCCACATTTTCGTAGATTAGTGCTGCGGCTTGCCAGTTTTTCTGCTCAAATAACTCCTCCGCAACCTCGAACAGCAGCGGTGCATACAGCAGATTATCCAGTAAATTCTGTGCCACCCGCTCAATGCAATCCAGACGCGATAGCGCCGCGCATTGCAGCAGGAATGGCCGTAAACGCCGCCAAGTCGGTGTCGAATCGTATAAACATTCATCAACATACTGACTGTAAAAGTAATCCTCCGGCAGTCCCATCCCACTTGTCACGCGGGTCAGATGGTTCATCGCCAAGGCCTGCTGGCCTTTCATTACCCGGCTGAGTGTGCCGGAATGAATTCCGCTGGCAATCGCAAACTGATTAATAGACAGTTTATGTTTTGTGAGATACGCCGCTATCTCGTCTCGAATTTTGACTGTATGCTCCACAGCAGTTACCACCTTTTTTATACACGTGTCCAATGGAACTTATCTCTGACTCTCCGATTGTTTGTTGAAGCACTGTTTAAGCAGGCGGCCTTTTATTCATCCGGTAGGCATTATCGTACGCATTGAGCAGCTCATCCAGCACCACGGATTGCCGCAAGACCTCAGGATGATTGAAACCGCCATATTGAATATGTAATGTATGAAGCTTACTTCTGGCTTGCTCTATGCGAATTCTAACGATTGCTGGACTATGCATGGGAATCCCGCCTCCTTATGCAACATTATAGATTTTTATGTAAAACTACAAAATAATGGACTGATTGCATTATCTGTTAAAGTGAATATATTGACAAAGCTCTGATGCGATAAGAGTTGTCCATAAAAAAGACGCCTCTGCATTAGCAGAAGACGCCAGAGGTGATACTGTTATTACTGCTTGCGCTTATTCAGCCGCCCGCCCCATGACCCATGGTTTGAATCGTTTGTTGTTGTATAGGTTTGCCCACTAAGTCTGCTACAGGTATAGTAATCAGTACAACAATACTAAACGAGGCTAGCATTAATAGGAGTTTTCTTTTCATTTGCATCCCGCACCTCTCTTATTAATATTTTGTATTGCAGTTGCTCGTTTTCCCCGGCAATATGCCTGTTCTGCTCGAATAAATCAACACACTTGAAGATGATACTCTCATTATTAAGTTTAGATGATGATTCCAAACTTTGTAGGATATATCCAATACCTTCACTTCGCTTATTCCGCAAATAATAGACTCCCAATTCAACAAGAAATCTGGCATGTTGGTCCGCTTTAATCTGCTGATTGTACACTCCAAACTCAGTGAGATGTATCCTGTAAGGCATGTAACCCGCGAAGCGTTCCAGAATAGAATCTACATTCCAGTTATACAGGTTTGCAGATTTCACAATATAAAATAAAGCTATGAAAATCTCTCCTTGTTGCGTGGAAATATAATTAACGTAATCATCTAATACCTCTAACTGTCCATCCAGTAAGCGATACAAATAAGTATTAGCCTTACCCCATTCCTGAAATTGCGCTACAGTCCTCTTGGCTTCCTCACTTTCTTCATGTATCCAATCTACGTCCAAATATAAAGGTACAAGTTCAAGAGCCTTTTTATATTCTCCGCATTCTTCGTATGCATTTGCACGCATTAAATGGGCATACAATATATAAAAGCAAAGAGGTCTTTCTCCGCTCTTCACTGCCTCTTTATATTTCGGGTTACAATACAGATCATAACGGATTGTCGCAAGCCGAAACAGTTCAAGAGCAAGCTCATTTACTTTACTCCATAACTGCAATGAGTAGTAGACATCCATCAAATTCTTCAGCCCATCCAGCTGGTCCGCCTCATTCAGGCGCGGAATGTAGCTCTCGAACAGAGTTGCCGCGCGCAGGTTCGTGCTCTGGTCATCACCCAGAGCAATCTGGAACAGACGGTATTGGCAGGTGGCCAAGCGTTCAGAATACTGGTATTTCTCGCTGGCGCTAACATTCTCATAGAGCAGTGCAGCTGCCGGCCAGTGGCCCTGCTGGAACAAGCCTTCCGCAACCTCGTACAGCATGGGGACATACGTCAGATTATCCAGCAAGTTCTGCACCAGCAGCTCAATACAATCCGTACGCCCCAGTTCCGCACATTTCACAATGAACGGGCGAAGCCGCCGCCAGGTCGGTGCCGAATAATAGAAGCATTCTTCCACATATAAGCTGTAAAAAAAATCCTCGCCAAGCCCCATTCCTGCAGTGATTAACTCCAGATGGCTCATGGCAATGGGCTGATGGCCATTAATAATCCGGCTGAGTGTCCCGGAATTAATGCCGGATCTTATGGCGAACTGATTAATGGACAGCCCATGCTGGGTTAAATAATCTGCAAGCTGGTCTCGAATCATGACTGCAGGCTTCAAAGCAACACCACCTCCCACATTCCATAATTTAGAACATTATGTTTATATCTGTATGGTAGATGATGGGATTTCAACCGTCAATAGAATAAAGTCAAATAAAACAACTATAGCTCGAAAGTGTGAAGAATTCGAAACAGTTTGGCAAGCGGCTTGCCGAATCTTACGGATAAGGGCTGAATCAATGTTAAACGGTACTATTGTTCCAAACAGGTCCAGAGCATACATAGGAAGGTGTCCAAGTATCTACAAGATTGCTACAAGGGGGAGCGTTTATGAGAAAAATCGGCATCATTTCAATTTCATTAATACTATTACTTGTTTTAATATATGTTTTAGTCAGACCAAATCCTGAGATTGTTAGCGTCACTCTTATTTCTGAAACAGCTGAAACTACTTACACTGATAACGATAGCATCCGGGCATTCAACGATGCTATAAGAACTGTGAAAAAAGTACGCGGGGCTGTTGATGTGGGTCCACCAACGTATCGAATGAATGTTACTTACGCGGATACCGAAGTTGTGAGATTCAGCCTTTATTTAGATTTTAAAACCAAAAGTGGATTTTTGATTAAAGATAGTAATAGCGAAAAAATGTTGAAATTAAAAGATCGCAGCTCTAAAGAATTAACAGATCTATTGAGCAAAGACTAATTAAGGGGAATCACTTAGCCATACAACAGCCCCCACAGCTGAACCCCCATGTAGACGGCGATCCCCCAGATCAGCAGTGCGGAAACGGTATTCAGCCCCTTCATGACCTTGCCGGAAGCATCCAATCTGCCGAGCTGGCGGCCCGCTGCAGCAAGACCCAGGAACCAGAGCCAGGAGACGGCCACTGTCGCAGCCGCGAAGGTCCAGCGCACCGCACCGTCGTATTGCAGCGAGCTGGTCCCGATCACGCCCACCGTATCCAGCAGGGCGTGCGGGTTCAGGAGGGACACAGACAGCGCATAAAGGATCTGTCCCTTCGCTGAGAGTCGGCCCGATTCATCCTTCGCCGGAGCAGAGCGCCAGATTCTCCAACCCATAAAGGTGAGAAACAGAATGCCTGCCCCATATATAACAGGCGTGACCCAGCGCAGCGATAAAATGACCAAGGAGACTCCGCCGATTGCCGCAGCGATAAGCAGCGTATCGCATATCGCTGCCGTCAGTACGACAGGCAGTACACTACGGAATCTGGTATGCTGTGCCCCTTGATTAAAAACGAATATATTCTGCACGCCCAGCGGCAGAATCAGCCCGAAGGCCAGGATAATTCCATGTAGAATGGCCTGCACCATTTCTTTTCCCCCTTATATCTTCCTAGTGGTGCTTCCCGATAAACAAACCTCTCAGGCTTCCTCCGGTTATAGCCTACTGATCGTACCCTGCCATAGCGGCCGCCGTAACCATCCAAGTTTTTGGACACATACCAACCAAGATGAATGAAAGGGGAGGAATCATGGTAGACTGGGAGAAAGAACGAAAGAGAGAGAGAGAAGGAAAGCAATGAGGGATTATGTTAGTCAACAGCGGCTGTGAGGGGGACAATCGCTCGGTAGCCTGCGCAGTGAGCAATGTGTTCGGTTTTTCGCATACAATCGGCCGGTTACCTTAGTAGTGACACAATGTATGTTAAAAACAACATACATTGTGGTGGCACGCAGGCGCATGGCCGATGTGTTCAGTTTTTCGCATACAATGGAGCCGGTTGCCTTGGCAGTGGCACAATGTATTCGGTTTTTCGCCCTTGGCATGATAACTGCTAATTGTCTACAATCATTCGTCCGGAAGGAGCCTGCCCTTGACACATTCACAACGCTCCAACCATACAGACTTAAGCACGCCCGGCCAATCCGTACATTCGGAGGCTTCCCGGCCCGCAACTCCTGAAGTGCAGCAAGCGGGCGCTGGCTCCGGTCTGCCGGACACCTGGAAGCCGGACCCGGCTTCTCCGCTGCCGCTGCATGGTCAGATCTACGCCTACTTCCTGGCCAAGATCAGCACCGGGGCCTGGCCTGCCGGTATGCGTCTGGCTCCGCAGCGGGAGCTGTCCCGCCAGCTTGGAGTGAACCGCAGTACGGTGGTTACAGCGCTGGGGCAGCTGACCGCCCTCGGCCTGATTGAAGGCAGACGCGGGGGCGGAACAATAGTTACAGGCATACGTTCTGTGCTCCCGGCTTCCCTTGGTTCCGCCGGAGAATGCGGAGAAGACGGGGAAGAGGTGCCCCCTGAGCCGGAACACTCAGGCAACTGGAATGACTATGTGGAGGAGGGGATTCACTATCCCAACCTGCCCACCATCCAGGACATTAACCGGCTCGAATATGAGCCGGGTCTGATTCGACTAGGGACCGGCGAGCCTGCGCCCGAGCTGCTGCCCGGGGCAGCAATGAACCAGGTGCTGGCCGGACTCGCGCAGCGCGTTCTTCCTCCACTCTCCTATGAGGAGCCGCTCGGTAGTCCGGCGCTGCGGGCGGCGGTTAGCCGGTTACTAGCCCGGAGCGGCATTACCGCTGGCCCGGACTCCATTCTGATTACCTCCGGTGCCCTTCAGGGGCTTCAGCTCATTGCCCTCGGGCTGCTGCCGCGCGGCTCTTCTATCCTGCTGGAGAAGCCGTCTTATCTGTATTCGATTCATGCCTTTCAGTCTGCGGGGGTGAAATTCAGCGGCCTGCCTATGGACGGGCGTGGTCTGATCCCGGAATACCTCACGGCTGAGGCGATCCGCACTAAGGCGGCGATGCTCTACAGCATCCCTTCCTTTCACAATCCGACCGGAATCCTCATGGATAAGGGGCGCCGCCAGGAGCTGATGGAGGTCACAGGCAGACTTGGGCTGCCCATTCTGGAAGATGGGGCCTACCAGGAATTATGGCTGGACGCTCCGCCTCCGCCGCCGCTGAAGGCGCTGGACCAGGAGGGACGGGTCCTGCATCTGGGCACTCTGTCCAAGGCCGCCAGCCCCGGTCTGCGCATCGGCTGGATTGCCGGACCCGAGCCGGTAGTCCGGCGGCTGGCCGACATCAAGATGCAGAGTGATTATGGTGCAAGCTCCCTGTCTCAGCTGGCGGCCGCCAGCTGGCTTACGGGCGGCTATCATGAAGAGCACCTGCATGTGCTGCGCGGCAGACTACGCGCGCGCCGCGACCACATGCTTGAGCTGCTGCAGCTCCATTGCACCGGACTGGCAAGCTGGAACGTGCCGGCAGGAGGCTTCTATATCTGGCTGTCTCTCCACGAGGCTGTCCCTCCGCGCAAGCTGTTCAGCGCTGCGCTGCGCGCCGGACTGCTGCTGAATACGGGCGATCTGTACGACCGCAGCGACGGCAGGCATCTCAGGCTGTCCTACGCTTATGCCTCTGCGGCTGAACTGGAGCGCAGCATCCCCCTGCTGGCAGAGCTGATCCGGCGGGGACTGTGATTGAGACAGCACAGACGGATTCAACCGAGTACGGCTGCGTAAATAGCCCCGCACCCATGACAGTATGATCTGTCTGTCCTGGGTACGGGGCTATGCTGTTCGGATGGGAAACCCTATCCACCCCAAGGTCTAACGAACCGGAGAGACTTTATCCCCACGAAAATGCCACTTTTTGCAGTGTAACGGACTCAGGTGGCCTTATTGTTTCAATCTGAGACGTTTCGGAGCGGAAGTCTAAAGGATAAGGCCTGTGGAGTCCGTTACTCGCCCAGTTGGCGACTTTCTTCCCAAATAAGAGCACCTCAGTCCGTTACGCTAAGCCAACGCCCCTGAAGAACACCCCCGCTTAGAAAAGATGTAATTTGAAGGGGAGTTGCTTCTACTCCACTATTTTAAACCTGACACTGTACTAATTTAACCGGCCTCCTGGCCAGTGAATATCCGGCTGAAGTACCGGCGCTGATTATTCGCCTGAACGGCGGGTTCATGGCTCATCCGCTCTGCTGCGGCAGCCGCACGATGAACGCCGTCCCCTCTCCGGGACGGCTCGTTACGTCTACGCTGCCTTCATGGAGCTCCACGATCTTCTTCACGAGCGGGAGGCCCAGCCCGCTTCCGCTCCCGCTGCTGACGCTTCTGGACTTGTCTGCCTTATAGAACCGTTCGAAGATCCGCGCCAGCTCTTCTTCGCTCATGCCTATCCCGCTGTCCCTGACCTCCACCTCGGCCCATTCCCCCATGCTGCGTACAATGACGGTGATCCGTCCGCCCTGGGGGGTGAATTTGATGCTGTTATGCAGCAGGTTGGTCCATACCTGGCTCAGCAGATCCTGCACCGCAGTCACGGTGGTCTCCTGAAGCTCGGCCTCCACCTCAATCTCCTTGCCCAGCCACTGCGGCTCTGCGGCCAGGATCATCCCCTGCACTTGCTTATCCAGCCTATAAGGCTTCCGCTCGAACGGGAAGCTCTCTGCTTCCAGCACGGACAGCTTCAGCAGATTGTCGCTCAGGCCGGACAGACGGCGGCTCTCCGCTTCAATAATATCCAGGTAATGCTTGCGGATCTCCGGACTAAGGTTCTCCTCTTGCAGCGCGGCAGCGAACCCGCGGATCGAGGTCAGCGGCGACTGAATCTCATGGGATACGCTGGCGATGAAGTCCTGCCGCATCAGCTCCATCCGGCTCAGCTCACTCGCCATTTCGTTAATCCCTTCCACAATCCCTCCGAACTGCCGGTACTGGCCGCTGTTCTCCAGTTCAATCTTGAAGTTGCCTTGAGAGATCTGCCGCATGGCTGTAAGGATCGGCCTATAGAAGTTCTGATCCTTACCGCGTGTAGCGAAGGCAATCATCGCCCCGCAGACGAAAAAGATAATAATCTGCATCGCCATCACAAACAGGTGATACCCATATTCGGAGAAGGACCAGTGAAAATAATGGACCAGCAGCCTTGAGCCGAAATAGCTCCCGTTCCAGGTGATAAAGAACATGCTCAATAGTCCGGCTATAGGTCCAACTATTTTGACTTTCTCCCATATCTTCTTGGCTCTGTGCTTCATGCCTATCCCTCCAGCCGGTAGCCAAGCCCCCGGATCGTGCGAATGGAGAATCCGAATCGCTCCTGCGGAAACCGCTCGCGCAGACGGCCTACATGAACATCCAGCGTCCGCTCATTGCCTTCGTAATCGTAGCCCCAGATCTCTTCAATCAGCCGGTCACGGGTCAGCGTCTGCCCCCGGTAACTGGCCAGCTTGAAGAGCAGCTCGAATTCCTTCAGCGGCAGCGTGAACTCGCCATGCTCGGACAGCACCTCATAGGTGGCGCGGTTCATCCGCAGACTGCCAACGGTAACACTCTGGGCGGCCGAAATCTGGTAACGCTTCAGCAGTGCTTTGACCCTGGCGATCAGCACAGGCGGCTCAAACGGCTTGACCAGATAGTCGTCTGTGCCCAGCTCGAAGCCTTTGACAATCTGCGAGGTCTCCCCTTTGGCCGTCAGCATCAGAATAGGGAAATCATACCGCCCCCGCAGCTCCCGGCACAGCTCCCAGCCGTCCATATTCGGCATCATAATATCAATGATCGCCATATCCGCCGCAGTCTCTTCGAGCAGCCGCAGCGCCTCCAGTCCGTCAGAAGCACTCAGCACCTCGGCTATCCCTTCAGCTCTCAGGAACACTCCCACCAATTCGCGGATGTGCGGATCGTCGTCCACTACCAGTATTTTGACCATAGTCTGTAGAACCCTCCTCTATTCCTTGGCTCAGAAGCTCAGGTGTATTCAGCTGCAGCTGCTGCTCGGCGAATTCACGGTACAGCTCATGGTCCCTCAGCAGCTCCTCATGCGTGCCTTTGCCGGTGATCCGGCCCTTCTCCATAAAAATAATCTGGTCCGCATTCACCACCGTAGCTAATCTGTGAGCAATCACAATCGTAGTCCGGCCCTGCATCAGATTGCCCAGCGCCTTCTGCACTACGGCCTCCGACTGGCTGTCGAGGCTTGAGGTAGCCTCATCGAGCATGAGAATCTTCGGATCGCGCAGCAATGCTCTGGCGATGGCAATCCGCTGCCGCTGTCCGCCGGACAGCTTGACGCCGCGTTCACCGACATCCGTGTTGTACCCGTCCGGGAGTTCTTCAATGAAGCCGTCAGCGTAAGCCATGGCCGCAGCCCGCTTCAGCTCCTCCTTGCTGATCTCGCGGTCCAGCCCGTATCCGAGATTCTCGGCAATGGTACCGGCCAGCAGCGGACTTTCCTGTGAGACATAACCGATTCTCTTCCGCCAGGATTTCAGAGAGAACAGCGAAGCCGGTTTGCCGTCCAGCCGGATGACTCCGCCCTGCGGCTCATAGAACCGTTCCAGCAGCGAGAACAGGGTTGTTTTACCGCCGCCGCTCGGGCCGACAATGGCAGTCACCTGACCCGGCAGCATAGTGAAGCTTACCTTGCTGAGAACCTTCTCGCCCGTCTTGTATCCGAAGCTGAGATCTTCCACTGCAATCGGACCCTCTGTGCCCTCAGCCTCTTCCACACCTTCATACACCTCTTCCTCTGCAGCAAGGGTCTCAATGATCCGCTCGGAGGCACCCTTGGCCTTCTGGAGCTGGGTAAAGAATTGCGTCAGCTGTGTCAGCGGCATAATAATCTGGATCAGATACAGAATAAAGGCGACCAGTTCGCCGGCGGTGAGCGCCCCTGAGGATACCAGCATCCCGCCATAGCCGATAATGACCACCAGCAGCATCATGAAAACGAAGGAGATCAGCGGGCTGATCAGGGCGCTGATCTTGCCTTCACGAATCCCGAAGCCCAGCAGGTTCATGATCCCTTGCCGTCCGGCCTCATATTCCTTCTGCTCCGCTCCCGAGGATTTCACCAGCCGGATCTCGGACAACACACCGCTGAGCACAGCGGTGAAGGAGGCCGTCTCGTCCTGCGTGCCTTTGGAGATCTTATACATCTGCCGTCCCAGCGGCACCAGAATGAGCGCCGACAGCGGGAGCACCGTGAACAGCACCAGCGTCATTTTCCAGTTCAGATAGAACAGCACCAGGACAGAGCCGACAATGGAGATGAGGCCGGTGAACAGACTGGCCAGATGCTCCGAGATCAGTGTCTTGAGAATTCCTGTATCATTAGTCATCCGGCTGACGCTCTCGCCTGTCCGGTTCTCATTGTAGTAGGAGACGGGCAGCACCAGGAATTTGCGCCACAGCCTGTCACGAAGCCCGGCCACAACTTTTTGCCCGATGGCATTCAAAAGATAGATCGAGACTCCGCCGGCCACGGTCTGCGCAATGAACGCTCCGGCGATGCCGGCAATCTGCAGCTTGCTGACAGAAGCCAGCGAGAAGCCGTCCACCAGATTCTTCGTGAACATGGGAATGACCAGACCGACCAGTGTCGAAATGATGCTGAGGCCAAGGGCCAGCGCCAGCAGCAGATAAGATGGTTTGGTTTCGTGCAGCAGCTTCAGGAACGGCCTCATGGCCGCGCCCTGCTTCTGCGGTGCCTGCTTGTTTGTCATAAGGAATCCCCTTTTCCGGCAGATAGATGTATGGAGCAGTGGCGCCCCGCTTCCGCCTTAGAACCCAGAATAACTGACCTATGTAAACTGAAGTTAAACAGATATTTTGCCATTGATTTGTAGTTCCCCATAAAAGTTGGTTTGTATCCCTTTTCAACAAATGTTACAGTGATATCAGCGGCATCATAAGACGGCCACAGCAAGAATGCAAGGCATCCTAGCGGGAAAGGAGTGCAACGTTTGCGGGATCAATCCGATAAGCAGCTGTCTTTCACCTCTCTGAAATGGTTCAACTTCTTCGTATATGGAACGGTTGTCCTCTTCACCAGCTTCTTTCCCTTATATCTGCAGGATGTAGGGATGAATAAGCTGGAGATCGGGAGCCTGATGTCTGTAGGCGCACTGGTCTCCATTATTGCCAACCCCTTCTGGGGCATCTGGAGTGACCGGTATCAGAATATCCGGCGGATTGTCCTCGTCATGCTGACGGGAACGCTGGTCTTGACCCAACTTGTCTTTCAGGCGAATACATATGAAATGATCTACATATCCATTCTGTTCTTCTATTTCTTCCAGGGGCCCCTGTTCGCCCAGAGCAACACAATGATTCTCAGCTATATTGACGGAACCAGCCGCAGCTTTGGCTCTTTCCGGCTATGGGGATCACTAGGCTGGGCTTTCACCGCCATCCTTGCTGGTCCCGTAATTGAATGGGCCGGCATCTCTGTGCTGTCCTATCTGTTTGCATCACTGCTCTGTGCGGCGATGATTGCACTAATCACGCTGCCGAAGCTGGACCATTCGATCGGAATTGCCCCCTTGCCCTTCAAAGGCATGAGCCAGATCTTCCATAACCCGTTCTTCCTGTGCTTCATCCTCTTCGGCATCCTGGTCTCGATTCCGAATACGATGAATAACACCTTTGTGTCACTGTACATCACGGAGCTGGGGGGAAGCAAGACCATGATCGGTCTCGCTGTGTTCCTGTCCTCCATCCTGGAGATGGGAGTGCTGCTCCTGTGCAATTACGTTCTCCGGCGTAAAATCTCTGTCCTGCTCGCCTCACTTACGCTGGTCAGCGCGCTGTTCTTCCTGCGGTGGTGGCTGATGGCCGATGCAACGACTCCGCTGCAGGTCGCACTTATTCAGGTGCTGCACTCCATTACCTTCGGCGGCTTCTTCTATGTCGGAACCCAGCTGACTATGCTGCTGGTGCCAAAGCCCTACCGTTCCTCGGGACAGGCTCTCTACACGCTCACCTGGAGCGGAATCTCCGGCATTCTTGGCGGCGTCCTCGGCGGCTGGATGTATCAGACCCTCGGCGCGCAGACGATGTATCAATCCGGTGCGCTTCTTGCCCTGTTCGGGGCGATCGGCTTCGGAATGATGTGGCTCACTGTCATTCGCGGCAGCTACCGCCCTCCGGCTGATCCCGAGGACGAGCTGGCGGAAGACTAGGAATACGCACAACTGGAAACGGCTTTGCCGTCCTTTAAAGGGACGGTACCGT
>NZ_ASPX01000041.1:0-16518 GCF_000517965.1 Paenibacillus sp. FSL R7-277 | reverse complement strand
CAAACCCTGCCTGCTTATATGCAGCTCTTCTAGCCTTTTTTGGGCTGGAAGGAGCTTTTGAGGGATACAATCAGATTGAACACCAGATGCTCCGGCGACGAATACTTGCTGTCTACGTTGAAGTACCCGTGACGGAAGAACTGGAACTTGTCCTGCGCCACACTGTTCTTCAGCCCAGGCTCCACGAAGCCCTGCAGGATCTCGATGGAATTCGGATTCAGCTGATCCAGGAAGGTTGGCTCCGGCTTGTCAGCGGAAGCTTCCAGACCTTCTACTTCTGCATCCGTCTCCGCCTCTTCGGCAGAGATCAGCGGCTCATACAGGCGGAATTCCGCCGGTACAGCCTGGCCTGCATCTACCCAGTGCAGCGTTCCCTTAACCTTGCGGCCGGTGAAGCCGCTGCCGCTCTTCGTCTCAGGATCATAGGTACAGTGCAGCTCCACCACTTCGCCGTTCTCGTCCTTGATGAAGTCGTTGCACTTGATGAAATAAGCATTCTTAAGACGCACTTCATTGCCGGGGAACAAGCGGAAATACTTATTCGGCGGAATCTCCATGAAGTCATCGCGTTCAATATAGATCTCACGGGAGAACGGAATCTGGCGGTTGCCCATCTCCGGGTTCTCCACATTGTTCTCAATTTCGAAGTATTCGGTCTCGCCTTCAGGATAATTCGTAATAACCACCTTCAGCGGCCGCAGCACAGACATCGTCCGGGGAACCGTCAGCTTGAGATCTTCACGGATGAAGTGCTCCAGCATCTGCAGGTCCACCAGCCCCTGGCTCTTCGAGATGCCGGTCTCATGCACGAAGCTGCGGATGGCCTCCGGTGTATAGCCGCGGCGGCGCAGCCCGGAGATCGTCGGCATGCGGGGATCATCCCAGCCGTCCACATGGCCTTCATCGACCAGCAGCTTCAGCTTGCGCTTACTCGTAACGGTCTGGGCCAGATTAAGGCGTCCGAATTCATATTGATGCGGTGCAGCCTCCATGTCACATTCCGCGACTACCCAGTCATAGAACGGGCGCTGGTCCTCGAACTCCAGGGAACAGAGGGAATGGGTGACATGCTCAATGGCATCCTCCAGCGGATGTGCGAAGGTATACATCGGATAAATGCACCATGCGTCGCCCGTATTATGGTGATGGGAGTGGGATATCCGGTAAATGACCGGGTCACGCAGATTGATGTTAGGAGAGGACATGTCAATTTTGGCGCGCAGAACCTTCTCGCCGTCCTTGAATTCTCCCGCCTTCATACGGTGGAACAGATCAAGGTTCTCTTCCACCCCGCGCTCGCGGTAAGGGCTGTTCTGCCCCGGCTCCGTCAGGGTTCCCCGGAATTCACGGATCTGCTCGGCGCTGAGATCATCGACATAGGCCTTGCCCTTCTTGATCAGCAGCTCGGCCCGCGCATACATCTCCCCGAAATAATCCGAGGCGAACCGCAGCTCCTCCCATTCATACCCGAGCCATTTCACATCCTCCTGGATGGAATTGACATACTCGGTATCTTCCTTGAGCGGATTCGTATCATCGAATCTCAGATGGGTCTTGCCGCCGAACTCATCCGCCAGCGTGAAGTTAATCCAGATCGCCTTGGCATGTCCGATATGTAAATAACCGTTCGGCTCCGGCGGAAAGCGGGTGACGACTTCCTTAACCTTACCCGAGCGGAGATCTTCGGTAATGACGTTCTTAATGAAATTGGAGGGTGTACCCTGGTTCTCCACATTGATCAACCTTTCATTCTGTAATATAACTACTTCCTTGTATGAACATGTTTCCTATTAATATACCCGTTAAGCCGGGAATGTTCAACAAGCGGAAACGGCATTGCCGTCCTTTTAAAGGACGGTACCGTTTCAGCGAGAAATAGAAAGATAAGTTATCGTGTGAAACATATAAATTTTTATATTTCAAAAGTTAAGCAGCTCCGCATCCTTTGACTTCTCTCCCGGCGATGGAGTAGCATGATAAATATAGGAATATTAAGCTAAAGGGGGATGCTTATGCAACCGGTAAAACTGCCTAAAGAGCAGCGGGAGATGATTACGGAGAACATCCGTGCTTACTTCGAGGCGGAGCGCGGGGAAACGATCGGCCACCTGGCCGCAGACAATCTGTTGGAGTTCTTCCTGAAGGAGCTGGGGCCGGCGATTTACAACGGGGCGCTTAGCGACTGCCGCACGCTTGCTCTTCAGCGCATGCAGGCCCTGGAGGAAGATATCTACGCCTTGGAGTGGCAGAAGCGTTAGTTCAGCGAGGCTTATAACTCACAACGCATAGGGGGCAGCCGCATGTTTAATTATGTCATAGATGAAGAGCTGAAGCTGAAGCTGCTCATGCCGGAGCATGCCCGTCAGATGTTCGCCCTGGTGGAACGCTCCCGCCACCGGCTCAGACAATGGCTGCCTTGGGTGGATGGCGTAGCCGAGCAGGCTCATCTTACCACGTTCATCAAGAACTCCGTGAAGCAGGGAATTGATAACGGCGGCTTCACTGCCGGACTGTGGGTCCGGGAGGAATTGGCCGGCATTATCGGCTATCACGAGATTGACTGGCATAACCGCTCGGTCGGCATCGGCTACTGGCTGGGCGAAGGCTATGAGGGACAAGGCTATATGACCAGTGCCTGCCGGGTCTTTGTCGATTACGCCCTGCTGGAGCTGGAGCTGAACCGCATCGAGGTCCGCTGCGCTACAGGCAACCTGGCCAGCAGAGCTATCCCCGAACGGCTGGGCTTTATTTTCGAAGGAGTCATCCGCCAGGCCGAGAAGCTGCCTAGTGGTTATGTGAACCATGCAGTGTACGGCCTGCTGCGCAGCGAATGGAAGCTGCTGGGCTGAGCGGGGAGGGCTGCCGGTCATAGAGCACGGGTGCGCGGAGCATACAGGGGAACGGGTCGGTCGGGTCGGCGGATTCGGGGGCATTTCTGCCCCTCATTTCCGCGACCAGCCCACTTTCGGCAGATTCAGGGGCACACCGGATATAGTTGGATTTTGTCCACTTGCTGATGAACAATTTGCCCGTGCGCGGACTGGAGTTGGATAAACAACACTTAATTTCTCACCTTTCGTCTAACAGGGCTGGAACTAACTATTTTAGTTGCTCTTTTTCCACTTGTTTTCGGTTATTTGCCAGAAGTAGGCGAGATAAGATACGTTTTTCCACTTGTTTACTTTGCAGGGCGGGTGGCCCAGCTCTCCTAGCTGCTTCACTCCACCCGCACCACCTTAGCTCTCCGCCGCATCCAGCCATCTCTGGAACCGCTCACGGATACCAGCCGCAAGGCTCTCCAGTCCGGCCAGCTCAGCCAGCCCGGCAGGGTCCTTACGCCCATGCTCCATCGAGTACAGTACCTGTCTCACCGGGAAGCTTCCCGCACCGCTCTCCAGCTTAACAATCCGGTCACCGGCTGCCACCCGGCCTTCACGCAGCACGCGGAAATAGAATCCGCTATACCCCGTGGACAGCACCTGAGCCGGCATATCCGCCGGTCCATGCTTCTGCGTGAGCTTGAAGCACGGGAAGCGCGGCTGGCTGACCTCCAGCAGTGCCGTACCGATCTCAAAAACATCCCCGATGCACACCTCGGTCTCCAGCAGTCCGCTCGCCGTGATGTTCTCGCCGAAGGCGGAAACCTCCAGCTTCCGGCCAAGCCACTCCTCCCAGTGGGCATAATGCTCCACCGGATAGACGCAGACTGCCTTGTCAGGGCCTCCATGATTGACCAGATCCGCTTGCCCGTCTCCGGTGAACCCACCCACCCGAAGCGCAAGCGGCCCGGCTACCGGCAGCTTGTAGATTCCGGTGTCCAGCGGCTTACCGCGGTACTCCACCGTCTTCGGCTTGCCTACATTAAGCGAGACGACTTGCATCTTCACTTCACTCTCCATCCCCTTCTCCTCCCGTCAGCCTGCAGCTCATAAATACTTCATCCACATAACGTCCGCTTAAGTAGAATTCCTCCCGCAGCCGTCCCTCTTCCTCGAATCCGCATTTGCGGTAGAACTGAAGTGCCGGTGTATTGCAGGAGAGCACACGCAGCCGCAGCTTGCGGATGCCATGCCCCGCGGCATGGCGCTTGATCTCCGCGATCAATCGGCTGCCTACACCCAACCGCTGAAAGCGCGGGTGCACAGCGATATTCACCTCGCATACATGGCGGTTGCTCTCCATCCCGCTGGGACAGCCGAAGCCAACGTAACCACATAGCTCCCCGTCCTGCAAGGCCACAAGCTGGGAGCCGGGCGGCGCATGCAGCAGATAGTCCTCCCGCGAGCGCCACATCAGCGGACCCGGGGTTGTATTCTCCGTCCAGATCATATTATCGAGCACGATCAGCTCACGGGCATCCCTGATTTCGGAAGGCCGGATAAGCAGTGCAGCATCACTGTTAATTGGTTGCATTATTATACCCCCTTGCCTTACTAAGCAGATAGAAAAAGATTAGTTGCAGCGTGAACGATTATGCAGTCCTGCGCTCAAGCTGTACAGCTGAACGGTTCATATAGGCGTGAAGCGCGAAGAATCCTACGGATAGCACAGCCATGCCGCAAGCGAGCCAGCCGGTTGGCGCAAGACCGCCCCTGTCGAACTGAACACCCATCAGATAAGGCCCGATGACACGGCCGATTGCGCCAATTCCGCCGCTCAGCCCGAGATAGAACGGCGCGCTGCGCTGGGCATGCTCCGAGATGAAGGAAGGCATCGCCGGAGAGATCAGCATCTCCCCAAGGGTAGCCAGCACCATACCCAGCAGCATCCCCGGATAGCTTGGCATAAACAGAATTACAGCATACCCGCCCAGGTAAAAGACGGCGCTTGCTGTCATCTGCGCAGTTGACGTCTGCGCGAACCCGCGCTTGATCAGGCTGACCAGCGGCTGCGCCGCGAAGATCAGCACACCGTTCAGCGTCCAGAGGAAGCCGTACAGCTGCTTCGACCAGCCTTCCGAGATAATGAACGGCGAGACTCCGCTGTTCCAGATCGAATTGCCGATCAGCAGGAACATCGAGCCCACCGCCATGAACAGATAGATCCGTATATGGCCGAGGAGTCTCCAGCCCGACACTTCATTCTGCGGTTGCTTTTTCGATACTGTGCTGTGAGCCGGAGCCGTCCCTACCTTACGCAGATAGACGAAGAAGAATCCGGCAAATACGGCCGAGGTCACCCCGTTAAGCACAAAGCTCAGCATATAATTGCCCAGGAAGCCGCTCAGCGCGGTTCCCAGGGCTACCCCTATATTATTGGCAACATAGATGATATTGAACAGCTCTGCGCGCTGCTCCGCGAACCGGAAACCGATAAACGCCTGGATCGCCGGGAGGGAGAGGGAGTTGAACAATCCCATCATACCCATAACGATTATGAATACGCTCCAGCTTCCGCTCGCCCACGGGAGGGCAAACAGCGTCAAGGCATTCATCGCCAAAGCGCCGACAATCAGGCGGTTCACTCCTACCTTATGATACAACGAACCGCCCAGCAGCTGACCGGCAATCCCGCCAAGTGACTGCACCAGCAGCACGATTCCCGCGTCTTTCATACTGCGTCCCAGTTCATCGAATACATACATTGTAACCAGCGGCCACATCAGTGCACTGCCGGTAGCATTAATCAGACTGGCAATCAAGAATACTTTAATTTCCTTCGGATAGGCCTGCATGAATCTCATATCTTGTCTGTCATCCCCTGTAACATAGCTGTCATTAATCCATCCAGTATCATCCCAAAACAGGGGGCGGGGCAAGCATGTGCGTTAATGCTGTATCGCGGGAAACCGGGATATAATTTGTGATATTTATATTCTATAACCCGCTCTTTCACACGTAAACAAAAATACCTTGCCGGCACTGATTCGTTCCCCGGAAGCCGGGGTAATGATCCATATGAAACACTCCCTATTTTATTCACCGTGAGATCCGATTTCGTTCCCCCGAATCGGATTGCACGGTGAATTTTGTTTTGTCCGGAGGATGATCCTGCTGTACCTATACCAAACAAGTAGAAACGGCTTTGCCGTCCTTTTACAGGACGGTACCGTTTCAGCGAGAAAGATAAGGATAATTATAACGCGAAGCATATAAATTCTTATCTTTATACAAAAACACTCCCTGTCTCTACGAATCCCTTGAAGCAGGGTGCCGAGAAGCAGGAAGTGCTAGGCCAAGCTATGTTACAGTCCGGCGATGTGATTCACACCGGGTCAAGTCCGTATTCATTAAGCGTGTTTCTTCAAGCCCGCAGCAGGCACGCCTGCGGCTGGGCTCACAGCACCCGGCTCCTTGCGCAGATAGGCCATCCAGTACGCAGCAGCCACGAAGATCGCGCCGCCCGTCAGATTGCCCAGCCAGACCGGAACGAAGTTGGCCGCATACTGGCCCCAGGTGAAATGTCCTTCGAAGATCGCAGCAGGGATAAGGAACATGTTAGCTACAACGTGCTGGAAGCCGATGGCCACGAACGCCATGGTCGGAAACCAGATACCGAGGATTTTGCCGCTGAAATTGTCTGCCCCGTACGACAGCCATACCGCCAGCGCTACCAGCCAGTTACAGCCGATCCCGGAGATAAAAGCCTGCAGGAACGTAGCATCGATCTTATGCTCCGCCATACTTACCAGCTTCTCCAGATACACGCCATCTGATGTAAGGCCAACGATGTGACCGAAGAAATAAGCGACGAACAAGGCGCCTGCCAGGTTGCTGAGCGTGATCAGCACCAGGTTCTTCATGACTTCCCAGAACGAAATCTTCTTCGCCATAAAAGCCAGCGGCACCGCCATCATATTGCCCGTAAGCAGTTCGCCTCCGGCAAGCAGCACCAGCACCAGTCCAACCGGGAACACCGCAGCCCCGATGAAGTTAGCAATGGACCCCCACTCGGCGGGTGCACCGGCAATGACACGAATATCCAGCAAAAATCCGAGCGCGATAAACGCTCCTCCCAGGAAACCGAGAATGAGTACAGTGCTGAGCGGATTATGCGCCTTCTTAATTCCGTTCTCTACCGTCACTTCAGCGATTCCCTGCGGTTTGTTATAAGCCATGATTCCTATCCCCTTCGAATTACTTAAAATTTGTTCCTTTATGCCATTGTAACGTGATCCCAATCACATTTACGTGATAAAAGTCACTATCATAAAAACCACGTGAAAGTTTTCACTGACATGTCAAATTTACCATAAAAGCGGGCTGTACAGAAAATTTTTTTCATTCCCGGCTGCCATTGCATCGAGAGTTCACAAAAAAAGAGCCCTGAATGGGCTCCGGCAAAATGTTCAGCTCTTATACGTGTACAGGTTCTTTGACGGCAGCCAGCTTCGGCAGAGCCTGAAGGCCTGCGGTGTTCAGGAAGTTCCAAGGCTTGTTGTAATGCGGCTGGAAGAAGAAGTCGATGAAGGCCAGCTGGTCCACGGTCATCTTATTCTGGATGCAGACCGATACGGTATTGATCGACTGCGTGAGATCCATCTTGGACATAATCTGCGCGCCCAGAATGCGGCGGGTGGCACGGTCAAAGACCACTTTTACCTGAACCTGCTCGAAGGTCGGCATGAACTCCGGACGGTAGTTGTCGATCAGCATCACGCTCTCCGTGTCCATTCCCTCGGCTGCAGCAGCCTCTTCAGTCAGTCCGGTTCCGGCAATATTGTCCTCATAGATCTTGATGCCCGATGTGCCTTGCGTACCCATGTAAGGGATCGTGTTCGAGACCAGATTGCGGGCAACCAGCGTTCCCATACGCACTGCGTTGGTGGCCAGCGGGATATACGCGTGTTTACCAGTCGGATTGTAATGAATCGCGCAGCTGTCACCGGCAGCATAGACATCCGGCAGGCTGGTCTGCATATAATCGTTAACCATAATCGCGCCGTTCGGCAGCATATCCACTTGGCCCTTCAGCAGCTCGGTATTCGGACGGAAGCCGATGCAGAGAATAACCAGATCCGTCTCATGTTCACCCTTGCTCGTAATCACCTTGGTCACTCTGCCGTTCTCACCTGCGAAGGAGGCGACCTTCTCGCCCAGCGCCAGCTTAATGCCGTGATCCTCAAGCGACTGCTGGATCGGTGCGGTGAACTCTTCATCAAGATATTTGCTCAGGATGCGGTCTTCCCCATCAATCAGCGTAACTTCCTTGCCATTCATCTGAAAAGCCTCTACCAGCTCGACCCCGATATAACCGGCGCCGACCACAGTAATTCTGTTCACCTTCTGTGCTTCTTCGATAATGGTGTTGGAATGATTGTAGTTCTTCGAGAGCAGGATGCCCTCCATCTCTATTCCTTCAAGCTTAGGCACAATCGGCCATGAGCCTGTTGTCATAATGAGTTTGTCATAAGTATCTTCCATTTCCTCACCGGTCACGAGGTTGCGGGCTTTTAGGGTTTTGCGGGCGGTGTCCACGTTGATTACCTCATGACGCATCTTCGTCTGCACACCCAGGGCGGCAAGTTGTTCCGGGGAGGAATAGAATAGTCCCTGCGGGTCCTTGACCACACCGCCAACGTATAAGGCAATGCCGCAAGACAGGAATGAGATATTATCGTTGCGCTCATACACCGTAATCTGGGCATCCGGGTATAACTGTGCGGTATTTACAATGGCGGCCGTTCCGGCGTGGGTACATCCAATAACTGCTACTTTCATAATTTCTTCCTCCTCCAAGTTGAAAAGCTTATTTAGTAGGGCTTGTGATTGCGTCTGTAAAAAAGTGCTGTACTGACTGCGTTTATACAACTTTACATTTGTGATTGTTTTCACTTTATACACTGATTATATTGTGATATTTATCACATTGCAAGAGTTATTGTGATTTTTCTCACATTGTTCACAATTTCAAATTTTAATAACTTTGGAGTTTCACCGCATCATCCACTCCATTTGTACCGCCGCTGCACTCTTCAACCTTGGCTTAGTTTCCCCCGGAGGAGGGGCATTATGTCTGCCAGGAGCAGGAAACAGCAGGAGGAGCACAAGGGGCAGCCAGGCAGAACCGCAGCCCTGGTTTTTCGATTACATTTGCTCCGTATCCGCCGCCCCAGCCCCAATGTAATCGGTTTTTCGATTACATTTGCTCCGTATCCGCCGCCCCAGCCCCAACTGTAATCGGTTTTTCGATTACATTTACTCCGTATCCGCTGCTCCATCCCAATGTAATCGGTTTTCCGATTACATTTGCTCCGTATCCGCCGCGCCAGCCCATTGTAATCGGTTTTCCGATTACATTTGCTCCGTGTCCGCTGCTCCATCCCATTGTAATCGGTTTTTCGATTACAATGTGGTCACTGACCCTCGCGGCTGCACAATGTATTCGCTTTTTCGCATACAAAAAAGCCTCACTCCCGCAGCATACCTGCGATAAAGTAAGGCCAAGCTATACTCATTGTTATTTGCTAATCGCTACTCGCTATACAGCCCTATGATCCTATGCTGCTGGTAGTCACACGATCGGAAGTATCTTATTCCAGACCCGAAATCACGCCATCCTCATCCACCAGCAGGCTTTCTGCTGCGGGCTTGGCGGGGAGACCCGGCATCGTGACCATGTTCCCGGTGATCACAACAGCGAATCCCGCCCCGAGGGACAGGGTGATGTCCCGGACGCCCATGGTGAAGCCTTCCGGGGCTCCGAGCAGCCGGGGCTGATCCGAGAAGGAATACGGGGTTTTGGCCATGCAGACCTGAAGATGGTGCAGGCCCAGCCGGTCAATGACAGCGAGACTGCGCTTGGCTGCCGGAGAGAAGGCTACTCCCGCACCACGGTAGATCTCCGTGACGATGCGGTTGATTTTGGACGGGATATCAAGATGGTCTTCATACAGCGGCGCATAATTCACAGGCTCTTCCCGGTCCAGCAGCTTCATCAGCTCCTTCGCCAGCTCCTGTCCGCCCGCGCTTCCCTCAGCCCATACCTTGGATACGGCAGCAGGTACACCCAGCCGCCCGCAGGCTTCCAGCACCTCATTCACTTCAGCAGGGGCATCCCCTTCAAAATGATTCAGCGCCACCAGCACAGGCACACCGAACTTGCGCAGGTTCTCAATATGCCGCTCCATATTGGACATTCCGGAGAGCAGCGCCGGCAGGTTGCCCTCATACAGCTCTTCCTTGCGGACGCCGCCGTTGTATTTTAGCGACTTCACCGTAACCACCAGAACAGCAGCCGAAGGTGCCAGCCCGGCCTGGCGGCATTTGATGTCCATGAATTTCTCCGCGCCCAGGTCCGCGCCGAAGCCTGCCTCGGTCACCACCACATCGCCCAGCTTCAGCGCGTAGCGGGTTCCGATCACACTGCTGCAGCCGTGGGCAATATTGGCGAACGGGCCGCCATGTACAATGACCGGTGTTCCTTCCAGCGTCTGCACCAGATTCGGCTTCACCGCCTCCTTCAGCAGCGCAGTCATCGCCTCTACGGCTCCTATGGCCTGTGCCGTTACCGGCTGACCCGCATGGTCATACCCGATCAGAATGCGGCTGAGCCGCTGCTTCAGATCCGCAAGGTCGCTGCACAGGCAGAGCACGGCCATAATCTCGGAGGCTGTTGTGATCTGGAAGCCGCTCTCCCGCACAGTTCCATTGCCGTCGCCAATGCCGGTCACGATATTCCGCAGGCTGCGGTCATTCATATCCATAACCCTTTTCCAGACGATCCGCTGCGGATCAAGCCCCAGGCTGTTGCCCTGGAACATATGATTGTCGATCATCGCCGAGAGCAGGTTATGCGCTGACGTCACCGCATGGATATCCCCCGTGAAATGCAGGTTAATCTCATCTGCCGGAACAATCTGCGCCTTGCCGCCTCCGGTTGCTCCGCCCTTCATCCCCAGACAGGGACCAAGCGAGGGTTCACGCAGCGCTGCTACCGTGCGTACACCCGCTGCATTCATCGCCTGGGCGAGCCCGATCGTCGTCAGCGTCTTACCTTCACCTGCCGGTGTAGGATTCATTGCGGTAACCAGAACCAGCTTGCCGTCCGGTTTGTGCTTCAGCTCTGCCCAGAGCGAGGGCGCCAGCTTACTTTTATATTTGCCGTACAGTTCCAGATGCTCCTCCTTGATCCCCGCTGCCGATGCTACCTCTGTAATTAACCTCATGCCGTTATGTAACCCTCCTGCCGTTATTATCCTGCATTCTTGCTTCCTGTATGCGATTCATGTAGTCAGGCGAAGCATTTCTCTTCAAAGAATACAGGGTCTCTGAAAAGATTCAAGGATAATTTTCATAAAGGGTGAAACTTAATTGTATAGAAAACTCCCGGACCGGGCGCATCTGCACCACTATCCGGGAGAACACGTATTGCCTGGCTCCAGCCTTCAGAGCGGATGATTTCAGCCTCATTTCAGCAGGGATTCGATAAGTCCCTTCATGCTCTCCGGTGATTCCTTCGGCTCGACACGGGCCACTACATTGCCGCTGCGGTCCACCAGAAACTTCGTGAAGTTCCACTGGATATCACTGCTCTCGCCGTCACCCGGCTGCTGGCCCTTCAAATATTGAAACAGCAGGCTCGCCTCCGGACCATTCACATCGACCTTGGCGAACACCGGGAACGTAACCCCATAGTTAATCTGGCAAAAGGACTCCGCTTCCTCGCTTGTGCCCGGCTCCTGACCGGCGAACTGGTTACACGGAAAGCCCAGCACCACCAGCCCCTGGTCCCCGTACTGCTCGTACAGCTTCTGCAAATCCCCGTATTGCGGGGTCAGTCCGCACTTGCTGGCGGTATTGGCGATCAGCAGCACCTTGCCCTCATAGTCCTTAAACGGCACTTCTGTACCCGAAGGCTTCACTCCGGCAAAACTATAAATTGACATCTCTGCTTCGCTTCCTTTCGGCTGTATGCCCAGTTCTTAAGTGCGCTTTATATAAGTAACCTCTTCATTTTACCCTATTCGCAGCCAAAACCAAATTCCGGCGGCAAAGGCTACGCCCTGCGCTGCAGCCCGCAGGCTTCGGCGATAAGCCGGATGGACTGCAGCTTGTCCCTGAACTCATGGATATGCGAAGAAATCATCAGCTCCCCGCAGCGGTATTCCTCCGCCAGCAGCTGAAGCTGCTCCCTGACTTCAGCAGGCGAGCCTATGACCATCCGCTTCCGGTTATCCTTAATGGTGAAACGATCGTAAGGGGTATATGTATAGTTCAGTGCAGTCTCTACGGACGGGGTCGGGGAAGAGAGGTGTTCCCTCTCCAGGCTAACCAGTGAGAGATCCATACTGGCAGCCAGCCGGTCTGCTTCGGCCGATGTCTCTGCACAGACGGCGAACACCGCAAGCAGCGGCTTCGGCGATGCAGCGGCCACAGATGGCGCGAAGCTGTCCTGGTACTCATGCACCGCTCTCGCTCCCCCATTCCCGGCAATGAACCGGGCGAAGGCATAACCGGTTCCCAGCCGGGCCGAGAGCGCCGCACTCTCCCGGCTGGAGCCCAGCAGCCAGATTTCCGGTGCTGAGTCTACTGCAGGCGTTGCCCGCAATCCGGCATAGCGCTGGGGGGATGCTCCGCCCTCAAATTCATAGAGATAAGCAATCAGCTCCTGAATCTGCTGCTCGTACCGGTCAACGTCGTCAATAGTCACACGGGTATCCTGTAGTGCTTTGGCGGCCAGGGCACCGCCGCCTGCCGCTCTCCCTATCCCGAGATCGATCCGCCCGGGATAGAGCGCCTCCAGGACGCGGAAATTCTCCGCGACCTTGAACGCACTGTAATGCGGGAGCAGCACCGCTCCCGAGCCGATGCGGATCGCTGAGGTCACCGCAGCGAGATGCGCCATTAGCACTTCAGGGCTGGAGCCGGCAAGGCCTGGCGCAGCATGATGCTCCGCAACCCAGAAGCGGTGATAGCCGAGCCGTTCCGCTTCACGGGCCAGCAGGGCTGTCTGCCGGAGCGCCTCTGCCGGAGTGCTTCCCTCCGATACCGGAGATTGATCGAGAATGCTTAATTTCATATGAGAGCAACTCCAATGGGTTGGATTGTAGAGTCTTCAGAGATATCTTGGCGTCCTGCTGCTGTAGGATCTGTATTCTTCGCCAAAGACAAGACGCAGATGCTTCTCCTCCTGCAGAATCAGCAGATGAATAGCAGCAACATTCAACACTAGAATAACCAGCGTCAGCCAGCTCGGATACATAAGATAAAGACCTGCGAACATCAGATCGAAGCCGACAAAAGCAGCGTTCCGGCTAACCTTATACACCCCGCGGGTCACCAGCCTGGTTGTTGTGGACTTATCAATTCCTACTCTCCAGGAAGTGCTCATCGCTGCCATGGCAAGAATGAATACCGCACACCCTATACTAACTATACCCACACCGATATAATTCACAACCGGAAGATTATAATGCCGCCCAAGCAAGTTCACAAGATACGGCTCAGCTATGGACATCAGGAACCATGTAGCGCCCCACAGAAGCGTAGCGATTTTGACAAACCATTCGGTTGATTTAATGGTCGTAATCTTCTTACCTTTGCCCAGTACATTGGCCTGGATGTTGTTCTTTCTGTTGAGAATTACAAGCTTTAACACATAAGAGGCAAGGAACGTACAGAATAAGATCAGGGATAGGAGATTGAGGGTGGTCATTGGACATAGCTCCTTTGTTGGATGGATGGTTTGGATGGTTAATAGTTGGATGGTTGATTAACATACATATGAACAAATGATCATATAATAAAATAATTATATCTCCCATCCGCTGCCGGGTCAATTGTTTCCTGCACAGCAAAAAGGCAGCACCGCAAGTATCACGGAACCGCCTGATTTACTTTACTTTTATAGAATGGGATGGAGCAACGTTGTTACTGTTTCAGGGAGCCATGCTGCTTGTTCATGCTTTTTGCAGGAGAGTATAGGCACTCTATGCCATCAGCGTTGATTACTACAAAAACGTTTGCTACTTTCCGGTACCGCTACTTTTAGTGCTGCACCATCTTTACCAGCATATGCGCCAGCCGGTGGCGCTCCTCCGTGTTCCCGGCCTTCCACAATTCCAGCAGCAGCTTCTCTTCGCTATTGCGGGGCTCCTCATACGCTGCCAGATAATCGGCGATTTTCTCGGCGGCCAGCGCCAGCTGTTCGTCGCTGAGGCCGATTTTTTGCGCCAGTTGAATGCGCTTTCCTAAATACGCCTTGAACTGCCCGAAATTGTCCAGAATCATCTCCTTCTGCCCCGGATCGATCCGGTCCAGCGCCTCCGTTACCCGGTTCATGGTCACACTGCCGTCCTTACTCACCACATGATTATGTTCAGACATCCAGAACGCCTCCCATTTCATAGTGTGCGGTTTCCCACTACTTAACCAGCGTTTCCGGGGGTGAACCATTCTGCTGCACGAGCCATTACCCGCCTCAGAAGCAAGCACGTGGATTAACGTATCTTATTTTCCCGGTTTCAGACGATTGGCCGGAAGCAAGTGGATTAACAGCATCTAATTTGGAGCGTTTGGCTACTTTTGCTGGATAGTGATTAATTAAGTGCTCTTTTTCCAATTGCTACCGGAGGAGGGCTCAATCGCGCCACAGCAGGTGGATGAAATCCACTTATTCTCCTGACACACGTATGATCATAGCATCTATTACCCGACATTAGCGTGCCTTGTAGCATCAAAAGCATACATTACTCACCCTAGCCTGCTTCTTTGTAGCTTCAGAGATGCAACCTCTTACTATAGCGCCCCGTTAATGTCCGTACACGCTTCATTGTGGCGATACAGCCAACTGGCGAAAAAACCACCTCCCGCCCGCCCAGACACACAAACGGCCCCGCAAATCGCGGGACCGCCTGATTACAGTGTAGGGTTAATTCGACACCGGGACGGCGTCATAATATTCTTCGAGTGTGATCCCTCTTTCGGCTATGGAAGCCGCAATCTCCTTGCCTACATACCGGACATGCCAAGGCTCATACTTGTACCCGGTAATCGCCTCCTTGCCTTCAAGGAACCGGATAATATAGCCGTATTCAGCGGCATGGGCGGCAAGCCACTCCGCTTCCTTCGTTCCTGCAAAGCAGCTCTCCGCCGCACACTTGCCGTCTCTGCCGGACAGGTCAATGGCCAGCCCCGTCTGATGCTCGCTGTGTCCCGGCATGGCGCTGTAAGTCCGGGCCTTCTCTTCGCCGTCTCTGGCGACATAGTTATCGAACAGCCGTCTCTGGGTCGATTCCGAACGGTAGCCGGATACACCGGCCAGATAGACCCCGTCCGCCTTCGCCCCCGCGAACATCTCCTCCAGCGCCGCAGCCGCTTCACGCCGCAGCATACGCTTCTCAATCTTCTCCGAGAAGATAAAAGGTACGTCCGGGTAGACCAGATCGGCAGGCTTATACTGATCAGGCAGGCTGTACTGCTTATTAACCATAACCGTGATGCTCTCCGGCTCGGCTACCACCATCTGCGCAGCATTGTTCCCGGATGTGCCATTGCCTGAACCGCCAGGAGCTGGCTGATCCGTAGGCTCCGGCACTGCCGAAGCTTCAGGCGCTGCCTCCGGCCCCTCGGCTCCTAGATCTGTGCCTGCATTTATATTGGTTTCGTTCTCCTGGGAAGCGGACGGTGCCGTGTACTTCCCGATTCCCCAGCCGACCGCAATGACGACGATGAGTAGAATGACAATTTTAGCGGTTTTGGACATGCTGTGTAATCCTCCTAAACGTTGTGTACCCCCGCACTCCTGAATTCGGCAGAACCCCGCCTAATCAAAAGTGCAGGTTACATTCTTTATCTCTCTATTTATACTTGTACCCGAATGTTACGACAGTATCTATTAGACAGGCCTGATAGCCAAAAGGTTTCAGTAAATAAATATTACCATAGAGTCATTGGCTGTTACGCCAACGGCCCTATGGTAACAAGGATTAGCTATGCATGTAAAGCGCCTTTATCTGGAGGAGCCGCGTCCGCCGCGTGCACCGCCGCCAGAGCCCCCGCTGCGCCCGCCGCGCGATGAATTCCCGCCGCTGCTGCTTCGTCCGCCCGAGCTGAAGCCGCCCTTACCGCCCTTAGAGCCGCCGCGTGAGCCGCCTTTGGGAGCGGAGGCACTATAGCCGCCCGCATCGTTGCTGCGCGCTACATGCGCCCGGAATTTCGGGCTCGACTTCGCGCCGCCGGGATTATACCCGGCCCCGGAACCGGCACCCTTCGACGCGCCGTAGCTGAAGCCGCCGGCATCTGCGCCCCGGGATACGTTGGTGCTGTAGCCGCTGCTCGGCCCGCCCTGGGAGGCGTTGCCTCTGGAGGCCCCACCCCGCGCAGCGCCGCCCTTGCCGCCGCGCCCGCCGGCGGCACCCGCACCTGCACCCGCAGCATAGCCGCTGGCTGGTGCGCTGTCGCCGCCGCTGGCGAAGGCGCCGTAGCCGCCGCCAGGTCTCGGCTTCTTCGCCGCGCCTTGCACGGCGGAGTCACCCTTCGGCGCCGCAGCCGCGCTGTACGCGCTGCGCTTGCCGCCTCCGGCCGCGTCCTTCCGGCTGCGGCCGCCGCCTTCCGCAGGCGCGCCCCAGCCGCCTGC
>NZ_ASPX01000040.1:0-317 GCF_000517965.1 Paenibacillus sp. FSL R7-277 | reverse complement strand
AGTCGCCCTATTCAGACTCGCTTTCGCTGCGGCTCCGGCTTCTCACCTTAACCTTGCATGTTAAACGTAACTCGCCGGTTCATTCTACAAAAGGCACGCCATCACCCATAAAGAGGGCTCTGACTTTTTGTAAGCACACGGTTTCAGGTTCTATTTCACTCCCCTTCCGGGGTGCTTTTCACCTTTCCCTCACGGTACTGTTTCACTATCGGTCGCCAGGTAGTATTTAGCCTTAGCAGATGGTCCTGCTGGATTCATACGGGGTTTCACGTGCCCCGCACTACTCGGGATCCGTCTCGGAGAGAACACAGTTTAGG
>NZ_ASPX01000039.1:0-1676 GCF_000517965.1 Paenibacillus sp. FSL R7-277 | reverse complement strand
GAGGCCACTGAAAAAGTCCATAAAGAACTGAAAGAGACATTCGACACAAAGAATGTCTCTTTTTTTCGATACAATTAAAGAATTAAATCAAAGGCTGGTGGTCTTCATGCTTCCTAAGCAGCAAAGTTTTATCTTGAGCCCGTATATCGAACTTTACAATATACTCATTCCAAAAGATAACTTGTTGCGGCGCATGGACGAGTTGGTGGACTTCAGCTTTGTTTATGAGGAACTAAACGAAAGGTATTGCCAAGATAATGGACGAACCGCGGTAGACCCGGTCCGAATGTTTAAATATCTACTGCTTAAATCCATTTATGACTTGTCTGACGGCGATCTTGTGGAACGCACCAAAACCGATTTGTCGTTCAAGTTTTTTCTACATATGGCGCCAGAGGAAGAGGTTATTGATTCTAGTTTACTGAGCAAATTTCGTAAGTTGCGGCTGAAAGATATGAAGTTGCTCGATATACTCATTGGTAAAACGGTGGAGATTGCCATTCAGCAAGGAATCATTCGCAGCAAATCCATTATTGTCGATGCTACCCACACCAAAGCCCGCTATACCCAAAAAAGTCCGCAAGAGTTGCTGCGAGAACGTTCCAAAAAGGTACGAAAAGCAATCTATGCCTTAGATGAATCTATGAAAAGTTCCTTTCCAGTGAAGCCCGTTACGAATGTACTGGAAGATGAAATCGGGTACTGCCAAGATCTCATTGAGGTCATTGAAAAGGACGGACGTTTTACCGGACTCCCCAAGGTCAAAGAACCCTTCAATCTATTGAAAGAAACCGTCGCTGACGATGTTGAACAGTTGCAGACTTCTACTGATCCAGATGCCAAAGTAGGCCACAAAAGCGCAGATTCCTCATTTTTCGGGTACAAGACCCATATCGCGATGAGTGAAGAGCGAATCATTACGGCAGCGACCATTACCACGGGAGAACGAAACGACGGGAAGGAATTGCAAACTCTTATTGAAAAGAGCAAAGCTGCGGGCATGAGCGTAGAGACAGTCATTGGAGACAAGGCCTATTCAGAAAAAGACAATATTGCTTACAGTACGGAGCAGGGCATTGAACTTGTGGCCAAATTACATCCACAGATTACGCAAGGAAACCGAAGAAAAGAAGACGAATTCGATTTTAATAAAGATGCGGGTATGTATGTCTGCAGAGCCGGGCATCTGGCCATTCGAAGAGCACGGCAAGGCAAAAAGGGACAGGGCAAAAACCAAAAGGATACCTACTTTTATGATATTGAAAAGTGTAAGCGATGTCCTTTAAAGGAAGGGTGCTACACAGAAGGCGCTCGGAGTAAGACCTACTCGGTAAGTATAAAGAGCAACGAACATGCCAAGCAAGCTGTGTTTCAGGAAAGTGAACCCTTTAAGGTCAAAGCGAAAGAGCGCTACAAAATAGAAGCCAAGAATAGCGAACTCAAACACAGACACGGGTACGATGTTGCATCTTCCACGGGTTTAGTTGGCATGGAGATTCAAGGAGCCATGGCGATATTCACTGTTAATTTAAAACGAATATTGAAACTCATGGAGTAACCAAAGTTGAAGAAATAGGTAAGAAAAAGACGACGTCCATTCGGAGAAACCGAATAACGTCGTCTTTTAAATACGTTTTTTTACTTTTTCTAAGAAAGGCTAGTTTTTCAGTGGCCTC
>NZ_ASPX01000038.1:0-30307 GCF_000517965.1 Paenibacillus sp. FSL R7-277 | reverse complement strand
TAATTGTATCGAAAAAAAGAGACATTCTTTGTGTCGAATGTCTCTTTCAGTTCTTTATGGACTTTTTCAGTGGCCTCCCTTAATAAGCCTTGGGGCTTACTCTACGGATGGCAAGTACCTCCGCCGAGTAAGCCCCAAAGCTGGTTCGGATCATTGTAAGTGCTAAGCCAGCATACTTGCCAGTTCAGCGGAAATCCGGTTCCTGGCCGCATCCACCATGCTAAAATCCATTGCTGCGATATAAATTTCCTTTAATTCATCCCGGTGCACCTTGGCCTCTGCCAGAGCGGCTATTGCCGTTTTCATTGTGGCCTTATATTGTGCGCTTATTTCCTCCAGCGGTCCGGCGAGGCGCTCATCCGTTCCCGGTGCAATAACAGCTTCATACGTATCGATGATTACGTCTCCTTCCCGCTCCGGATAATATTCATGCGGGCTGGTGCTGTCAAAGACCGCAAAATCAAGCTCACGCACAATAACCATATCCAGACTGTGGGGATCGAATCCGCAATGATAGATTTCCGTATCAAAGCCCCTCTTCTCCGCCTCGGCGGCGATTTTGCGGAGTATGGTTGATTTGCCTGTTCCGGCCCGGCCTTTGAGGAAGAAGCGTCTGGATAGCCCTTCGGTCAAATTAGGTACAAAGTCAACCGATCCTGCCGGCGTTGCTGCGCCCAAAAACCGGTGCTTCACATCAGCATGCCTCTGAAGCTGCGCTTCGCCAAACAACTGTTCCAGCATCCGGGCCGTTAATTGATCCGCCTGGCCGAAGTCCATATGCTCGAAGTAAATCTTTTCCCATTCGTCATGAATGCTCAGGGCCTCCGCAAATCTGCTGTACGCTGCCGCATAGGCATCCGCAGCCTTCCGGTTAAGCTCCTCAATGATCTCCCTTTGGCCGATAAGCGCTACCGAGTCCCACGCTTCCCCCAGGTTCACGTATTCCCGGGCTGCTCCGGGAGCCTTGGACTCTATCACATGGGGCGCCGTCCCGTCAACAATGCCCACGCCAAGCGCCGGAATAATGACCCCGTCAATGGAATCCTTATCGGATGAACAATGGATCAGCTCAATAGCGTATCCCCGCTCCGCCCATTCCGCGCCGATTGCTTTCATCAGCGAGGATTTGCCGGTACCGGGACCGCCTTTCAAGATGAAGATCCGCCGGAGTCCTTGAAGATTCGATTCGAACAAACTGAAGTAGCCAAGAGCCGTATTCCCGTCTGCAAAATATCTTAATATCCCCGCAGCCATACACCCACTTCCTTTCCCGTTGCAGCCTGATAGGCTTATAACCATACAATATGCGTCAGGTATTTGTAAGGTTCCAGCAGCGGGGGAAATTCCGTCCATTCCACGTGAAGATGCTGAAACTAAATGCCCGTAGCCGCCATCCGGGCAAGCACCTTCTCCCCTCTCGCTTCCAGCTCCCCGCCGCTGAACTTTGGCAGTATCAGTTCGGAAACGATATTCCCGTCCCTCGTAAAAAGAACCCTGTCCGCCCTGGCGGCGACTTTCGCATCATGGGTCACAAGCATGATGGCTGTGCCCCCTTGGTTGATGCCTGCCAGCAGCTCCATGATTTCCTCCGCGGTCTTCGAGTTCAGCGCACCGGTTGGCTCATCGGCAAACAGAATCTCCGGCGTATTGATTAGTGCGCGGCAGATCCCGGCCCGCTGGAGCTGCCCGCCAGATACCTCAGTAGTATCCCTGTTTTCCAGCCCGGCAATGCCTGTCTGGATCATTAGGTCTCTCGCTTTTAGCAAGAGTTCCACTGTATTTCTCTTGCTGTCCTGCACGGCGGGAAGCATGATATTATCCAGCAGATTCAGGTTCCTCAGCATCGTGGGCTGTTGAAAAATAAAGCCCATGCGGGTCCGGCGAAGATCGGCAAGCGCATTTCCCCGGAGCCCGGCTAGTTCAGTATCGCCAAATTTCACGGTTCCCTCAGTAATCTCATCCATGCCGCTGAGTGCGAACAGCAGTGTGGTTTTGCCTGAGCCTGAGGGCCCCATTACGGCAACAAATTCACCTTCTGTTATATCTACGTCTACTCCATTCAATGCCATGGCTTGCTCTGCACCCTTACCGTAAGTTTTCACAATATGGGTACCTGTAATGATGCTGTTCATCTGCTAATCCTCCTTGATATGCCCGGAAATTTGCAAAGCCTGGATGCCGGAACTGCCTAACCTGGTAGCTGCAACGACACAGCCTGTAATCAGCAGGGGCGAAAAAAGATAGACAAACCACGGATTTACCTCGAAATGGAAGGCTGACGCGCCGAAGGACGACACGATCGCCACACCGGCAAGCTCTCCGAGCGTATTTGCCAATAGCGTGCCGGTGATGACACCCATCCCCAGCACGGTAACGGAGCGTGTAAGATATTGTCTGCGAATATCCCTGCTAGTGAAGCCTATGGATTTCAAGATGGCAATGGAATAACGGTCCTTCGCCACCAGTAACTTCATGAATAGCGTTGTTACCAGCAGTGTGAGCAGGGCGGTTGCCAGAGTTGCGACGATGGATGCCTTTTGTATAGCCTTGCGCATAGGACCAAGCATCTGCCCGATGGTCTCGTCGATCCCGGTAATTTTGGCAAAGGGGAATTGTTCCCGGTACAGTGATATGGCCGCCTGAACACTCTGACGGTCACGGAACGTAACCGCAATTGAGGCGCTTAGAATTTCCCCGTGATTCATCTTGAAATTAGCCTGAGCTGTTCGCCCGCCATTCGTGACATCGGAGTAAATTCCGCACACCTTCAGGTGCTTTTCCGTACCGTCAGCGATAACAACGATTTCATCCCCAACATTCATTTCAAGGTCTTCCGCATTCAGTACCGAGACGGCGATCTCCGCTTCCGCTTGCGGTGCACGGCCTTTGGAGTACGTAACCGGAAAAGCGGAATAGTCCCCGAAGGTCACCCGCAGCTTCTCTGGCGTTCCGTCATCCGTTCTCCTCTCTAGCATCCGGCTGGTGAACATAGCATATTTCTCAACGTTCTTATCTTCCGCCAGCCTGGCTGCAACCTCCGCCGCCTTCCCCGGGACATCCTCCACCTGTGTCCGCAGCACTCCGATATTAAGGTCACTGATGCCCATACCCATATTGGTGATGAAGCCGGGGGCAGAGATAGTATTGCTGATATTGTAAGGCACAATCATAATGAATGAGGAGATGACGATCACCATCGTCATGGTGACATACAGCTTCTTACGGGACAGCACATCCTTGATGCCTAGAAAGATATTCCGGGTGAACAGCCTGTTGTGACTCAGCCGGAAGCTTCTGCCCGGTTTCGAGGATTCCCGCGATGCGCCGAACCTCACCGCCTGAGCAGGGGAGATGTTACGGAAGCGCCGCAGCACACCATTCACATATAGCATGACCACCGCGAAGATGAGCACCGCCCCGGCAAGTCCGCTGAGCAAGCCGGGAAACCGGCTCCCGCTATCACCCATATACAGACGAATATTGTGCATAAAAGGGATCTGGAGCGGCAGAGAAGCCAGAAAACCCAGCATACAAGCTACACCTGCGATTACGCCGTATTTCGCAAGGTACAGCTTCTTGATCTGTGTTACCCGCATCCCGATGGCCTTCAGTACGCCTATTTCCTTGTAATCCTCTTCGACCGTTGCCAATAGCGTGAAGCGGATACATAAGAACGCCACGAGAATGACCAGCATGCCGATTAACACCAGCACAGCAATCATAATGCCGTCCGTAATGCCGTTAATCATCTTCACCTGATTGTACGTGATCGCAGGCGGACCGTTGGCCGGGAGACCCGCATCCAGATACGCTGTCTCAAAAGCGGGATAGTTAACCCCCTCAGACAGCCGGAATTCAATCAGGTGCTCCAATTGTCCGAACTCACGGACCCTCTCGAAATCCGTCTGGCTGACCAGGAACCTTTTGGAGCTTACCAGTGCCGCGTTCATAGTCGAATCCCGCAAAAACCCCGCAACGTGGAAGGAAATACCGTGGATCGTCAGTGTATCTCCTAGTGCTGCGTTCCCTTCCTGCCTGTAATAGACAGGGACATAGATTTCACCGTCTGCCGGATGAATCACCCCGCCGTTTAAGTCCAGCAGATAGTCGAATTTCTTGCCCTGTACGGAAAGACCATTGTCCTGAATGCTTCCTGCAAGCGAATCGTTCCCGATCACTATCTCTGCACCCTCAATATTTAGGAACTCCTGCACCTGATATTCCTCAACACTTCCATTCGTGTCTGCGAAGCGCCGCAGCTGGTCCATATCAACGTTGCCTGTATGCATCTGCATGAAATGGAGCGCCTTCGCCGATAGAAGCATGTTATCGATCGCGCCGGACAGATTCACTGTAAGCGATGCGGCGAGCGAGGTTAGCATGGCGGCAACGAGGATGAACGCCATAATCGTGCCGGTAATCAGCTTGCTTTTGCGCAGATCATTTTTAATTAATTTTAGATACATGTCACTCCTCCGTCTATTTGTGACCTTACCGGTTTAACCTTTGGGGAAAATGAGGACGAACTCCTTGGTATAGGGTGAGACTGCGTCTATTACGCTAACTCCCCCGGAATGCTGTTCCATTACCTTGTGCACAATAGCCAGTCCTAGCCCAGTTCCACTGCTGGTGGTTCTTGAAGTGTCGCCGGAGACAAACGGATCGAAGAGGTTTCCGGTGATGGCCTCCGGGATCGCTGCTCCATTATCGGCAATATGGATTGTAATCCGGCTGGGCTCATCCGTCAGTCCTACGAATAACAGGCTGCCTGACGGGTTATGGCGGATTGAATTAGTCAGCAGATTGCCGATAGCCCGGCTAATTTCCAGCGGGTCTGCTATATAAAATACGGGCTGGTCGGGTAATTGCAGTTCTAAGCTCATCCGTTTGCTTTCGATTTCACCAAACAAAGCAGCGCAAGATACGCGAAGCAGTTCCACAAGATCAACCTTCGCCAGCTTCAGCTTGTATTCAGGCGCACCCAGCTTGGAGTAGGCCAGCAGCTGGTCAATCAATTGGTTCATCTGTCCCGATTTCGCTTGGATCGCCAGATGGTATTCCCGCTGTTTGTCCGGTTCCTCAACAAACCCGCCTGCCAATGCCCCTGCATAGCCGGAAATCGTAGTCATGGGAGTTCTCAGATCATGGGCAATATGCGAGAACAGCTGCATCCGCTCATTCTCCATGCTCATCCGCTGTTCTTCGGCATTCTTCAGCCTTTGGGCCATATAGTTGAACGCATCCCGCATTTCTCCAAATTCCGTTTCCGTCTCAAAATCCAGCCTGGTATTCAAATGGCCCGAGGTCACCGCCTTGAACCCTTCTTCCATCTTCCTTACAGGCTCCATAAGCTTCCTGTTGATCCCGTGCCCGAACAGGACAATCCCGATAAAATACACGGCGGCTGTAATAAGAATCCAGATCACGGACAGCGTGATCTGAAGCGATTCCGTTCCCTTGGCCAGCGGGGAAGAGGCCAGCTCCGCGAAGTTCATCCCGTTCTTCCATGTCAACAGACCGTACAATAGCTCCAGAACCAGGAGCGTCAGCGCAATGCCGAAGGTGTAGCCTATGAATCTGCGCATGATGACTCTTCTGAAGCTGCGCTTGTTCTTCATGGATGCACCTCCAGCCGATACCCTAATCCCCGCACAGTTCCAATGGACACCCCGCTGCCGCCGGGAAGCTTGGCGCGCAGCTTACTGATAGCCACCATCACCGTATTATCATCCACGATAGCCGTCTCCTGCCATGCCGCCTCATACAGCTGCTGTTTGGTGTAGACGCGTCCTGGACTTTGCATGAACAGCTTCATCATGTTGTATTCTGTAGCGGTAAGATGGATTGCGGCGCTGCCCAAGCGGAGACTGCAAACAGAAATATCCATACACAGTTCCCCAGCCGTCAGCACCGCCGCTGCGGAATCCGCTGCACCACCGCTATAGCGGCGTAATTGGGCTTTGATTCGGGCAAGCACCTCAAGCGGGTCAAATGGCTTAGTCACATAATCATCCGCACCAAGGTCAAGCCCCAGAATTTTCTCGTGATTCTCTGTCTTGGCACTGACAACGATAATGGGCAGATTGCTGTGCTCTCTCAAGCCCTTAATGAGCTGATAGCCATCAAGCTCCGGCATCATAATGTCGATGACAGCCAGATCAACCCGTGCAGCTGCAGCCTGCTTCAGTGCTTCCCTTCCGTTCCCGGCCTGGATCACGGTATATCCATCCTTTTCAACATACAAGCGCAAAAGCTCCCGGATCTCCTTCTCATCATCCACAATCAGAATCGTTTGGTTCATCATTTCACCTCTCCTCCTGCAGGGCTGTAAGCCCATTATGGCGGCCCTACCTTTCAGTTAAACACGGGTAACCTTAACATTGCCTTAAGATTTATCATAGGAAGCGGCTATCCATGCTAAAAAAGCGGCATTCCCCATCACCGGACGGTAGAAATGCCGCTTAGCCTATATTCAACTCCCCTTATATTCCCATGAACCGCTCCACACCAGCCGGGTCCATGACGACCATCTGCTTGTTGCCGATCAGCTTGATCAGGCCGGAGTCCTCGAATCGGGAGAACTTCCTGCTGATCGTCTCCCGGGTCACTCCGACATAACTGGCCAGCTCTTCGCGGGACAGCGGCAGGTCGATATGTACGCGTCCGCCGCGCGGCTTGCCGTATTTCTCACTCAGCTCCATGATCATATACGCGATCCGGATTTCCGGGTCCTTGGTCGCCAGACTCTGTGCCAGATTCTCGGTGTGGGCAAGGCGTTTGGTTACGCTTGAGAGCAGGCGCAGGGAGATGTCGGGGTTCTCGGTCATTAACTGCTCCATATCGCTGCGGGTCAGCAGGCAGATATTGGTGTCTTTCAGCGCATAGGCACTGAAGTTGCTAAGCTCGTCGCTGTTAAAGATACTAAGTTCCCCGAAGAAATCCCCGTTCGTCAGGATATGTAAAATCTGTTCCTTCCCTTCGGGCGTGATCTTGGATAATTTCACATGTCCCTGCTGAATAATGTATAGCGTATCGGACGGCGCGCCTTCGAGAATTAGTGGCTGGCCCTTGGTGAATTTGCGGTGCTTAATCATGGCGCTGATCCGGGTAAGATCCTCATCGGTCAGCGCGGCAAAAATCGGTACCTTGCGTGTACAAGGTTCTGCGGCGTGCTGGCAGGAATGCTCTTTCATACCGTTCCCCCTGTGATGTGAAATGTGTAGCCTTAAACCTCTAATGGGCAATTGTGTTCTTTTCCTCAACGGGCACGAAATGGCTGGTATCCTCTCCGCAGACCGGGCAGACCCAATCCTCCGGCAGATCCTCGAACGCTGTGCCGGCAGCTACATCCTCATCAGGATCGCCTACCGCCGGGTTGTAGATGTAGCCGCAAGGGGTACAGATATATTTTGTCATCGTAATCAGCTCCTATATCCTTAGTAGTTAATCAGTTCAGAACAGACTGCGCTTCCGCTATAATGTCTTCGATGCTCTTGCCGTCAGCACTTCCGATCAGCCGGACGCCTTGCTCAACAGCCGCCTTGTAAGTCAGCGAAGCCGCAGCGCCCTGCCAGGACAACGCCCCGACCATGACATGATCCTTCACAAAAATTCGTGTATACGCCCCATTCTCTTCACCGCATACCGACTCATCGCAATTCCGCTCATCGGTGTTGCCGATGGAGAACAAGGACACCCCGAACGCATTGAACAAGGTCACCGGAACCGCTCTGCGGTATACACTCCGGGCTTCAGCCATATTGCTCCCTGCGATCTTGCCCTGTTCCATCGCTCCGCCCCACAGGCCTTCCACCAGCCCGCCGAACTCTGCAACGTCACCCGCTGCATAGATATTCGGAGCACTCGTCTGCAGATGTTCATCCACAATAATGCCGCTGCGGACCTCAATCTCCGAGCCGTCAACCAGAGCAGTATTCGGAACAATCCCAATGGAGTAGACCACATGGTCACACGGGAAGCTCGTGCCGTCATTCAGCGTAACCCCGGTGACATACTCTGTCCCCTCTATGGAAGCCACACCCGCTTGAAGAATCACCTTCACCCCGGATTGCTCAAGGGTCTCTTGCAGATGCTTGGAAGAGTAGCTGTCGAGCTGTCTGCCCATCAGGGCAGGTGTGTATTCAACCACAGTCACCGTATACCCTGCTTCGTGAAGCGCCCAGGCGGTCTCAATTCCCTGCACCCCTCCGCCAATGATGGTTACGCGGCTGCCTGCCTTAAGGCTGTCTTTCAGCCGGTCTGCGTCAGCCAGCTCCCGGATGCTGTGTACATTGGCAAGTCCGGCACCCTGGATGGTTAATGCGCGGTTCTTCGCTCCCATGCAGAGCAGCAGCTTATGGTATTCCACACACTGGCCGCTCTCTGTCTCTACCGTCTGGCGCTCCGGGTGGATGGACACAATGCGGGTGGACGACTGTACGGTGATGCGGTTATCGCTGTACCATTTCTCCTTCTTAATCAGAACCTTCTCGCTGTGCAGGTCGGTGAACAGGCCCTTGGTCAGCTTGATCCGGTTATACGGCAGGCCGCTCTCTTCCCCGATGATCGAGATTTCCGAGTCCGCGTCCTGATCGCGGATCGCTTTGGCGGCATGGACGGCGGTTACACCGCCCCCAACGATTACGTAATGCTTCGTCATGTTCGCTTCCTCCTCCCTAGATTGAACTGAGCAGCAGATCCGAGACAAATTCGGTGGCATGCTTAATCTTCTGGACCTTCTCAGGCTCTCTTGGGGAGAATCTCACCCGGACGGGGAATTCCACATGGGTCATGCCCGTGGTTTTGATAACCTCAGAGGTGCTCTGTACAGTCATGTTCGTTCCGTTCAGATAATCCTGAATGACCTCGATCGCTTCTCCGCTCCAGCCGTAGGAGCCGAACGCCGTAGCAAGCTTACCTTCCAGATTCATCTCCTGCATACCCTTCAGCACCTCCTCCAGGTTCCCGATCATATCCGCATACTTCGTGGAGCTGCCGATGAAGACGGCGTCTGCTGATTCGATGCTGCGCAGGATGTCTGCGGTGCTGCTTTTATCTGCGTTCCAGACTTCTGTCTCAATATTGTTCTCCTTCAGGCAATTCTCAATGATCGCAGCCATCTTCTTCGTACTGTTCTTGATGGTGGTATAGACAATGACAGCCTTCTTGCCCTGGGTGGTCTCCCGGCTCATTGTAGCGTACAGCCCGATGAACTTTGGAATGTCCTCGCGGATCAGGAACCCGTGAGAGGGTGCAATCATACGGATCTCCAGATCCTTCACGGCTTCCAGCAGCGTTCTTACATATCTTCTGTGCGGGTGGATAATCGCTGCATAATAGCCTTTGTAATCTTCAGTGATATCGAAGCCTGCTTCATCGCTGAACAGATGCTCAGCTGCCACATGCGTACTGAAAATATCGCAGGGGAACAGGATCTTGTCTTCCACACAGTATGTAATCATCGTCTCTGCGGTGTGGAGGTACGGCGTTTCTTTGAACAGCAGGGTTTTGCCGCCGATATCCAGCGTGTCCCCGTCCTTCACCACCAGGAAGTTGCGGCTATGCAGCTTATACATCTCCTGCAGCTCCGGTACAGCGATCTCGGTGCAGACAATCGTAGCATTCAGGGCCTGTGCTGCAAGAGCCGCAAGTCCGCCGGAGTGGTCAGGCTCAGTATGGTTAATGACGATGTAATGAATATCCATGAGATCAATCATTCCGGCGAGACACTCGGCATATTCGCGGCCGAATTCCATATCCACCGTATCGATTACGGTCGGCTTGCCGGTTTTGAGGAGATAGGAATTATAGGTGGTGCCTTTGGCGAGAATCAAGCGGTGGAACGGGACCTCACGGTTGTCTATTTTGCCTACCCAGTGGATGCCCTCGGCGATTTGTCTGGTTTGTGTACTCATTTGTGTTAGCCTCCAATATTTAATTGATAATCCTTATCAGCAACCTCATTCTATTACGCCAGCTGCTTAAAAAGGAGGATTCAAATCAAATTCCGGAAGTTTGTGAAAGCTTTCGTTTGGCCTACTCTAAATGTAGCCGATTCCACAGAAGAAGGGGTGCGTGTGGTCACAGGCGGGGAGGAAAAATCTAATTTAAGTGGATTTGAGCAACTGCTTGCTTCAAATTAAAACTCAAAGCTTGGTCGTCGCTGCGGTGAACATTTGGCCCTCCGGCCGCTGTTGTATTAGAATTCCCTGATTGAAACCGCTCCTCGCGGTAGAAATCCAAATACAAAGGCGGACGCTACCGCTCCTCCAGTTCCAAATTTCCCCTCCGCTTCTTTTTGCTTTTTGCTATCATAACTTATCAAAAAAAGCCGATCTCTATAAGATCAGCTTTTCTTGGCAACAAAGGTTATACAATCAGAGGTTAGCTTGACGGGCTGCCCGTTTCTGTTAATCTCAAATGCTAAGGGTTTTACGATCAGCTGCTCTATCTTCCATCCGGCAAACTGCCTTTTCAATAATTCGATCATTCTTTCAGTAGACAGATTTACTTCAAACATGGGGTCCAGCTCTTGCTTATTCTCTAGAAGCATTTCCCGAATATTGGACGCGATAATAATGCAATTCGCCCCGCCCGCTCTTGTCCCGGCATTCATTTCACTCAGTTTCTGCTCCAGTACCTGTGCCGAGCTCACATGTTCCAATGAAGATACTGCTACGATAATATCATACTCATCTGGCTCAATAGAAAAGTGTTCAATATCAGATAGAATGGGTACAATGTAAGACTCGACACCGAACTGCTGACTGTAACTCATCAGCTTCGCTATGGCTGATTCCAGCAGGTCTACACATACCACTTTTCCGTTCCTATGCTTAATCGATTCAGCAATCGGAATGCTGTTCCGGCCAACACCAGCTCCCAGATCCAGTATGCTTATGTATTCTTGATCCTTATACTGATTAATAAGATTAATAATTGTAGTAACGGGTTTGTGCAGCCAGGAGCCTGGCTCGAATAAATCGTAAGTATCATAACATTGATCATGATATTTCTTCTCTTCGGACATTTCACAGCGATGGAAGATCCGGGACCGCTGGCGGATGACATCCGTGAATTCTTCAGACCTTTCAGGGATTAGAACATGTTTGTGAAAAAAACAGGGGCAGCCTCCGCTTGGGAAGCTGCCCCTGGCTGTGAAGATATACCGGCAGGCCTTAGTGCCGGGAATGTTACTTTGCCGGTGCTGTAACATTCTCAGCAGGAGCCGGGGCCGGCACTAGCTCAGGAAGCGCCTCTGCGATGGCCTCTTCCTGGGCAGGGACTGGTGCAGGGACAAGCCCGGAACCAGATTTGGCAGTGCTTGCTTTCGGCATCGTTACGGGAGCACTTTCATCTGGGGCTGCTACAAGCTCAGGCAGCGGCTGGGCAATTATCTCTGCTTGAGCAGATCCTGGAGACTGCTCAGCGGGAACTGTTGCAGAATCAGCAGATTCAGCTGGCCCAGCAACAAGTTGTCCTGCTTTATATTCTTGGGCGGGGATGGTGCTGCTCTCGGCAGGCTGGGTATCAGATACTTTGGCAGGTTCGGTTATTTTACCTTCGGGCACTGTAGAAGCCGCAATCTCGGAAGCGGCATTATCAGAAGAAGTATACTCCGAGTCGGCGACTACTTGCGGTGTCATCTTGGAGGCCAATGCCGCCGTAGAGGTGCCGATCCCTGCAATTAACAGGGCTGCGGTAACCGATAGGAAGAGGGTCTGTCTGTTTAGTTTTTTGACGTTAAGCATATGGGTTAATCTCCTTTGTAATTGTTTACCGTCACCGGATAATAAGGCGTAGAAAGCTCCGGGTTGACTGGTGGGCCCTGCCATGACATTCAGAATCGTCCCGCCGTAACGTTTGCGGTCGGCATGAGACATCTCTTGCACCACTTCCTGGTCACAGGTCAGCTCGCTCCAGGTATGAAGCTCATGACGAACACTGTGAACTAGCGGGTTGTACCAATGTAATGTACGGACTACAAGCAGTGCAGCCTTGATCCACAGATCCTTCCGCTTCAGATGAACCAATTCATGGCGCAGGACCATCTCCATATCCAGATTGGCATGACTCTGTATAGGCAAATAGATCGACGGTCTCCATAGACCGGCCAGAAAAGGACTGCGTGCGACAGAACTGTACGCGAGCTTCACTTTACATGTGAGGCCAAGCTCCTCCTTGATGCTCCTCAGCATCATAGCTGGCTCACTATTCTCCGGTACCATGGTACGGTTACGCTTAAGTACTCTAGTAAACCTGCGGTACGCATACCCTTGCCAGGCGGCAAAAATGATGGCTCCCGCTGCCCAGATCCCTAACAGGATATATGCGCTACTTGCGGTAAGGGCTAGAGCAGGCTGTAGAGATTCCGCTACATACCCGGTTAGCCTCCCACTCTGGGGATTCTGTACACTTGTGGCTACGCGCGGCGCGCTTAGGTGTTGGGATAACCACGGCAGGATCAGAGCTATAGGGATCAAATAAAAGACTAAGGACAGCTTAATGAGTCCGTAACGCCATCGGGCCGGGAAATGTCCGGTGGAGAACCTCCCCAGTGCCTGAATGCTGAGTGTAACTACGCTTCCGGCAACGGTTAGCGGGATTAGAATATCGAGTAAGATCTTCATCGTCATCACCTACTTTTCCGAGAACCATTGCTTTAGCTCGTCAATATCTTGGTCCGACAGCTTGTCGCCGTCATACATGGCAGAGATCAGATTCTTGACCGAACCCTGATACAGCCCGTCCAAGACATGCTGAGTCTCCACCAGCTTATAGTCCTCAGGCGAAATGCCGGGCACATATTTGTTCAGCCGCCCATGCCGGGTAGCCGTCAGAAACCCCTTATCCACTAACCGTGACAAAAAGGTAGATATCGTCTGCGCCTTCCAGTCCCTTCCCTTAGGCGCGAACAGGTTCAGCAGCTCCGTTGAAGTAACTGGCGGCGTACTCGCCCAAATGGCTTCCATTAACTCTAATTCTGTATCCGATAGCTTCTGAATCTTGTTCACCGTGAACACCTCTTCATTTCGTTATGCGTCCATAACGTTCGATTACTACACTACGTAGTAGTTATAATCTACTACACAATGTAGTGGTTAGTCAAATGTATAGCTGCAATCCGTCTAGAGATTATCAAATTGAACTGAAGCAGTAAAAGACCGCCGGGAAATCCCGGCAGCCTCCACTAGAATGAAATCACAATCCCATGATTCTGTATATTACCGCTGCAGCCTCTTCACGCGTGGTCAAACCCTGCGGTTTGTAAGTACCGTCACCATAGCCCTTGATGATACCTGTCTGCCGCAGATAGTTAACTGCTTCCAGAGCGTACGCTCCGATTTGCTTGTGATCCGTAAAGGACGCGGCAGGGCTGGAAGCCTCCGGCTGCGGTCCGTTCAGACGCATAGCGCGGAACAACATAACAGCGATCTCCTGGCGGGTAACCGGCTCCATTGCACCGAAGAAGTCCTCGCTCCGCCCGTTAACAACACCTAAAGCCTGAGCCGTAGTAACGGCTTGGTAGTACCAGGCACCTGGAGTGACATCCTTGAACTCCCCTTGGTTATTCCCTCCTTGAAGTTCCAGTGCGGATACCAGCAGTTGAATGAATTCTGCCCTTGTGATCTGCCGGTCAGGTTCATATTTGCCCTCCCCTGTACCGCGAACCAGGCCACGAGCAGCCAATGCCTCCAGGATGATGGAGTTACTAGAGTCCGTATCGGAGAAGTGAACCCCTGCATTGGCAGTGACATAGAGGCCGAAATTTGGTGTTGTAAATGTAATGCCGCCTGCTCCTGCTACATATTTAGAGTTCTTAATCACTTCGGTTTGCCCTCCACCAGTGACGGAATAGGCGATAGCTTGATGCGACGCTTCTCCCGGCTTCAAGTTGTGTGCAACGGATACCTTCATGGATGCAGACCCGCGTAGTCTTTCTATTTGCTGTCCGTCCACGGTCAGAGAGACCCGGTGTAAGGAATACGTTGCCCATTGCTTATTCATGTCCGCGGGCTGCTGTGAAGCATCTGCAACATGAACGGAAAGCTCCAGCTTTTGGGAACCCTCAGGAATACTATCTACCAGAGAAGCCACGGGAATCGTTAAGGTCACTCCGCCAGCTTGTATGGTCAGCGAGGTTACATGATCCTTCAGCTCTTTAACCGGTAGTTGAAAAGCACTTCCTTTGGTCTTAGCATTCTCTGCTGCCAGCTTAAGCACCAGTGCTCCGCTCTGCACACCATCCATGGCTTGCCGGATCTCTCCGTCCCGAAGCTGCGCGTGAATGATTCCATCGGCTCCCGGTTCAGCTTGTACCTGAAGGAGTCCCGGTGAATGAGTAATGATCTCACCACCTACTGTGCCGGGAGTACCTTCACTGCTTCCGCCGCTGTTATTATTATTGTTGCCGTTATTGTTGCCGGGCGTAGGTTCAGGCGTATCCGTCCCCGCGTTGTCCCCCCTCCGAACCGCATTTACGGTGTAAGTCTTGGAAGTAGTTCCGTCGGCAGCAGTCACTTTGACATCAATCCTGTTGTCTCCTACCTGAAGCCCGCTCCCGCCTGTTACTGTCACGGTGGCCCCGGCATGAGCAGGCGTCCCCGTTACATTCACCTCAGTCTTGGAAAAAGGGAGGCTGATGGTGTAATTCAGCTTATCCTGCCCGAACCCTGAGATATCTGTACCGTCAATACTCAACCGGCTCAAATCGGCATTGCTGCTCAGCTCCGGCTCTTCTTCCCCGCTGGTATTCATCAGCTGAAAGGTGCGGAATAGAGTCGGGTCCTTCACACCGCCAATGCCTGAGCCCCATTCGATATAACCCTTGCGGCCTGCTCCGTCATTATCATTGACCAGCATCGAGAAGCTTAAGACTTCACCCGCCGCTGGCCGGACCGGGCTGACTTCGCTCCAGGGCAGTGCCAGGGCATAGGAGGTTACCTTATTCTGCTCATCTCTGGTCACCTTGAGCGTTCCTGTGGTCAATACTCCAGTGGCAGCCCCCTTCATGGACAGCCAGCGGTAAATCTGCGGACCCTCCGGTGTCTGAGAGATCCCGTATTCATACCAGGACTGGCTGTCTCCCGGTACACCGGGAGCAAGGCTGAACTGGATGCTGTCATTCTGCCAGATATTAATCCCGGAAGCCTTATGAGTGAAGACATCATCACGGATATCGGCTGTCAAATACAATTGATCTTTATCCCAGCGCAGCTGCGCGGTTCCACTGAGATCATCAACACCAGTGTAATCCGTCAGTAGGGGCGTTCCGTCCGCAAGATCAATCAGCGCCGGAGTGCTTGTGTCCGACTGGTTCGGCATCCGGTTAATATCTATATTCCGCTTCACGTGGACATCCTCGTAACCCTCCAGATCAACGGTCAGCTCCAGAGGATACTTCACGCCTTCAGAGAATCCCGGCAGTGGAATGGAATAAGGGAATTGGCTGCCCGGTGCGATCTCAGGCAACTTCGATTCGCTGCCGGTAATCTGCTCTTTGCCTTCACCGATAGACCAGGTAATCTTCTTAATGACCAGAGGGTCTGCGGCCGAACTGTTCGTGAATTGAAGCTGAAGCGATATCCCGCCGCCGCTTCCGTCCTTAATATGCGGGACAATCTTCAGGCCTTCATAATACAGCCTCAGATCATCTATGGGTGCTTCAGGCAGCGTTGCCGGATCAAGTCCGGGACCGTTATACGCTCCGATATTCGGCGGAGCATCTGCTGACACGGCATTGCCCCAGTAATCCAGTCCGCCATTGTCGGCAATAACAGCTCCGGCCCCGAGTGCAGGCGAGTTGTCTCTCAGCTTGTAGCCGTCCACTGTATTCCAGCCGGTACCGCCGCTGCCTTGGGCGACAAGCAGCGGATTCGCTGTGATGGAATTAGCATTCTCCGGCTCACTTGCAGGGTGATTGCCATACAGCAGATTATGATCGAAGGTACCGTTCACACCCGGCAGGTTATACCCTCCCTGTCCAAGATTGTAGACCAGATTATTCTTGAAGGAATAGGGAGCATTGATATTGCCGCCGTCATCCCATTCATGGTCGATAATTCTGGTGTTTTGCCCTGCTCCTATATAGATCGTATTATTATAGATTTGTGTATCCGGCGTAACCCCGCCCGCGAAGTTGAAGGTGTGCGTCAGATCATTTTGGCTGATATTGTAGCGTACCACATTGTTAGAGGAGCCTGTCAGCACCCCCGGAGTCAAACGCGCATCGACGAAAAGCATGAATCCGCCTTTGTTGCCATGGCTGTAATTATATTGAACCACACTGTCTATGGTATCAATATCCAGATTGAAGCCCTGGCCGTCGCCTTCCGGCTTGTTCGTGTTGAAGGACTCATTGAACTGTACAACGTTATTCCGGCCCCGGGTCGGCCAGATCGCGGCGGAGCCGTTAAATTCACCTTCCTCGGAATAGTTCCCTCCTTCCTCTGCAATGTTATGTTCAATCAATCCCCCATTCACACCAAAGGTGAGAATGCCGTCACTGTCCGCCTGCTTAACATAGTTCCCGCGGATGGTGACATTGACCGTAGCATAATCCGTTCCGTTGAACCGCTGATCCCATACCACAATCCCGGTACGCCCGATCCGTTCCACCGTGTTGCCTTCGATCCATACCCCGTCGAACTTGTCTGTACCCGTTGTTCCTCCGACATATACAGAGATACCGCCGAACGCATGTGGACCTCCTTCGGCCCCGGATACGGTAGGATAGCGGAAGCTGCTGGATACATCATGCACATAGTTATCCTTAATGTGTATATTTCTTAAGATTCCTCCATTGGCGTTCTCTACCATAATACCTTCGCGGTAGACCGTCCCTCTCTCGGAGGCATAATTGGTAACCTCCAGATCCCTGATCATCCAATTCGAGGCATTGCGTAAGTACACGGCCCCGCCAGCCATACCGCCGCCATTAATAACCGGCTTGCTTCCGGTGCCGTATGCACCGATAGTGATCAGTTTCTCGTCCATTCCACTGCCTTTGGGATATAATTGTTCGTTCCAGATTCCGCCCTTCTTCAGCAAGATCCGGTCCCCGGCTTCAAAGGTAGTCTGATTGACTACGCTAAACGTCTTCCACGCCGTCTCCGGTGTTCGCCCGTCATTACTGTCGCTGCCTGTAAGGGCATCGACATAATAATCCCCGTCTCCTCCGCTGCTTCCGCCGCCTCCCTGCACTCTATTGGATAAGGAGACCGAGCCTAGCTGCATCTGCCAGGGAGCGGAATCGTCACTTAGTTCGATTTTCAGATAATGAATACCGGGTGGAATAACCGCTGCAGGCGTATAATTGCTTCCTGTCCAAGCTCCGTCACCTGTGGACTGGGGAGCATCTTGAACAGCGGATAGCTCCGCCCAGACTGAGGCATCCGCCGAACCGTAGAACTTGATGCTCCCGCTGGAGCCGGCAAAGGAATGCAGGCGGGCTTTGAAGGACTGCAGGTTATGCAGATGGTATACGATAAATTCAGCAGATTCTGCCGTTCTTACCGCCCGGGAAGCATCTCCGCCAAAATAATCGGGATTGCTCGTATCCATGGTCCAGTTATCGCTGTATGCGGAGAGCTGTGAGACATCGTCCAGCTCATCGTTCAACGTTAGCGGAGCTAAGGATACATTGGAGAGATTAAGGCTGCCGAGCTGCGTCATCCAGGTATCGAGATCGCCGCTGACTTCAATTTTGAGGTAATTAACACCATCCGGCAGTGCTCCTGACGGTGTATACATGGTTCCGTACCAGCCCGAACCGGTCGCCGCCGGGCTGTCATTGACGGCCGGAAGCTCCGTCCAGTCTGCGGCATCCTTTGATCCGTAGAACTTGACTACGGCGGTTGAGCCGGAGAAATAATACGTTTGAAGCGAGAACGATTGGATGCCTGTCATTGGATAGACTGCATATCCGGCATCCATTGAGGTCCTGACCATTCTGTCAGCATCTCCGCTGAAGAATTGAGGGTTGCTGCTGTCAATCACCCAATTCTCCGAGCGTAACTCCGCTGCCGGAAGGGCCGAGAACTCATTGGTCACCGTCTCTTCTGTATGGGCAGAAACACCCATTGCGGGGAGCATCGCCGTGCAGATCATCACCAGAGCAAGTATGGTTATTATCAGTTTTTTCAACATTATTGCGTAATTCCTCCTTAGATTGTTATTGAATCGCCTGCTGTGCCAGATCCTCAGCCATTTGCTTATTCCACTCCACGACGGCTTCGGACCGCTTGTGATCCACAAGAGCTCTGAACTTCTGCTGTGCCAGATCCTGTGCAATCTTATCCTTAACCTGATCGAACGGCAGAACTTCCGGCTCAGCTTCGGACAGGCAGTACAGGAGGTGGACAGCCCCGTTCTCCGTAATCAAGCTACTCATCTGTCCCTGTGCAAGCTGCTCCGCAGCAAGTAACACCATTGGATTCTCCAGCGCTGCTGTCCGCCGTGAGGTGCTGGTAACGGTTAGCTCGCGGGCATAGACTCCAATCTTGTCCGCCTGTTCACGGAGCGTTGTTCCGGTAAGTTCGGTTCCTGTCGATTCTGTTCCGGCCAGTACTGTTGCCTGGAGGTCTTGCATTCTGTCCATGGCCCCGCTCTGATCTTTGTATTCGGATTCCGGTCCGTAGGGCAGCGTCACCCATTCCAGACGGATAGTTCCCTGCCTGGAATATTTCGCAGCCAGATTGGCTTCGTATTCCAGTCTCTCCTGTTCAGCAGTGATGACGATGGAGCCATTACGGCGCATCGCATCAATCGTTGCATCCTCAAGATTGCTCATGTAATAGCTGTAGTAAGCCTGTCCATCCAGATGCTTAGGACCGTACACCACCTCCTTGTTCACTGCCGCCTGACTCCGCCGTATATTTTCGCGCTCCATTCCAATCAGGAATGCCTCAAAGCTGATGTCTGATATCACTCCAGCTTCCTCTGCAAGCTGCAGCTCTGCTTGCTTGGTCAATAGCTGAGTCTGAGCGTCCCTGATCCATCGTTGCAGCGGAATCTCGCCGTTATAATCGGTCAGCCAGAAGTCCTCCGAATAACCGGCATTATAAGTCTGCATGAAATAATCGGCAGTAAGCGCCCGGTTCAGCTGAAGATGCCAGTTGAACTCAGCGGTGGTGGCCTCCCGGCCATTGACGATCAGAAGCGGAGCTGCTTCATCGGGCGTTGCCGTGCTCATTGCTCCAATCATTATCAGACTTCCGGCGATCAATGCAGCCAGAACAGTGGTGAGCACTTTCCTTTTGGAATGAAACCTTTGAGCCATGGGTTGATCTCTCCTCCCCGCTTTTCTGTTAAGCGCTTTCAACACCTTCGATATTAGACAGATTGCTCATGAAAAGACAGGTGTGAAACCTGCGAAATGGTTTGCCATTTCACGATTTGACAGCAGTATCTGGTTCTTCCTTCCTTAGCTGGAAGGGTCTATAAGGTAGGACAAAGGCAGCCTGGAATATCCGGACTGCCTTGACTGGTTCTTATAGCGGGGCAGGCCCCGGAACCATATTGAAGCTTAAGACTCCGCCTCTCATAATCTCGTCATGCGGCAAGGAGTGATGCTCCCATGGCTTACCGTTCCAGTGAACCGATGCACTATATACATTGGCGGGACTATTATTCTCCGCTTCAATGACCCATTGCCGCCCGTTGTCAAGCTGGATAGTAACCTTGTCAAACAGGGGGCTGCCGAGTACGTACTCAGGAATTCCGGGACTGAGCGGATACAGGCCGAGGGCACTCCAAATATACCAGGCCCCCAGGCTGCCGTTATCCTCATCGCCGGGCAACCCGTCCATCCTGCTGCTGAACTGTCCAGCCATGGTTGTGCGGACCCAGTACTGTGTTGTGGGCAACGCCCCGAGTCTGGAGAATAGATATGGGATGTGGAAGCTGGGCTGATTGCTGATGGCAAATTGCCCGAGTCCGGCTGAAGCCATCTCCGACATTTCATGGATTTCCTGTCCATAGGAGCCCACTTTGAATACCGGCTCTTCAGCCATGAGCTGGTCCAGCCTACGGACGAATGCCTGCTCTCCGCCCATCAGTCCGGCCAGCCCCGGGAAGTCATGGGGGACCGCCCAGCTCCCCTGCCAGGCACCGCCCTCACAGAAGGGATCGCCCCATTGCAGAGGATCAAAGGCCTCTTGCCAGGTCCCGTCCTCGTTACGGCCTCTCATGAATCCGACTTCCGGATCAAATAACTGCTTGTAATTCTGTGCACGGCTCATGAAGCGCTCATAGTCATCCATCTTGCCAAGTGTTCTGGCAATCTGGGCAATACAGAAATCCCCGTACACATAATCGAGTGTATTGCTTACACTTTCATGGAACCGGTCATGCGGCAGATAGCCATACTGTAAATATAATTCAAGTCCGCGTCTGCCCAGTCTCTCATCCGCAGCCGGATGGTCCGCGTGCTTCAGCAGGCCTTCATACAACAGCTCCGCATCGAAGCCCCCGATTCCCTTGACAATGGCATCCGCAGCCGCCGCATCAATCAGCGTCCCGGGCATCGCACTGCGTTCACCCGGAGACAGCCACTTCGGCAGCCAGCCGTTCTCTTCATAAGCCAGCGTCCACGCCTGCATAATCTCGCCCAGTAGAGTTGGGAACAGAACGCTGTACAGCGGGAGGCTCGTACGGTATACATCCCACAGTCCGATATCTGAATACATTGGACCTTGGCAAATGCTGCCGTTAAATGGACTGTAATGAATCTGTTCGCTCTGCTCGTTATATTCATGCCATGTTCTGGGGAACAGGCAGACCCTGTACATGCAGCTGTAAAAGGTGCGGAGATTCTCTTCATCTGCGCTTTCTACCGTAATCCGGCTGAGCCGTTCCTCCCAGCCTGCCTCTGCTGTACTTAAGATCTCCCCGAAGCTGCATTCACCAATCTCCCGTTCCAGATTCAACAGAGCCTGCTCCCCGCTGATGAAGGAGGTGCCGCACTTGACCCCTGCTACGCCGGATTCCGGCAGGGCTAATCCTGCATAGGCACCCAGCCGTTCTCCTGTTCCCTCATACGTCCCTAACGGCTGATACTCTCCATCGAAGATTCCCGACTCCTCCATGATCAGGTCTGTATCGAACTGGAAGACGAAATACATGGCGAAATTATCGGGAACCCCGGCGGTATGGCCTCTGGTATAGCCGGTAATTCGGCGTGTCTCCGGTTGGAAGACAAAATGTGACTCCCCCTTCAGCGGCGCTATAATCAGCCTGCTCTGGTGCGGCTCATCATAAGTTATTCTCAGCGCTGCACAGCGTTCGGTGGGCGTCAGCTCCAGCCGGGTCCGGTAACGCTGTAAGTGTACACTGAAATAGTGGGGGGAGACCTGCATCTCCCCAGGTTTGAAGGAGGAGGAGCGTGCGCCGGGGCTGAGCAGCAGCGGCCCGCTCTGCGGCAACAGCGTCAGATGTCCATAGTCCCCGATCCAGGGACTGGGCTGATGGGTCAGGCGGATGCCCTCCAGGTGGCGGTGACGGGGATGGAAGAACCAGGTGCCGCCCGCTTCATGAGTTTGCGGGCACCAGGCTGCCATACCGAACGGCATTGCTGTAAGCGGCAGTGTGTTGCCGTTGGAATACCGGAAATCCGATTCTGTTCCCTGCATGGGATTAACATAATCTAATAACTTCATACCAATACACTCCTTAAGCCGGATCGCACCGGCCGGCTCTATAATATCTGTCAGTACCTCTGCCGCCCTAAGTTAAGCGGAATACCTGAATATCCCCGGCTTGCATCTGTACAGTCAGGCGGGTTGTTGCAGGCTCCTTCCTGTACGTCGGCCGAATTTCCACGTGGCCGCAGGTGAACCAGGGTTCGGCTGAGGTATACACAGCACGCAGCTTAATTTCAGTCGTGGTCTCTTCTTGCCCTTCATTGTGCACATATAGAAATGCGCCCCGGTCCGTTCCTTCGCCCCATTCGGACAGATCCGCACGGACTTTACCGCTTGCCTGCACATAAGTCTCCAGCTTCAGCTCCTGCTGCAGCAGATCCCGTACCAGCTGAAGCGTACCGGGATGCTCATCCTTCCAATAGGCAGCCGCAAGCAAAGTGCCCACCCACACAGCGCGTCCGGTGCCGTAATCGGCGCAGGTTAAGGCAGGCATGAGGTCTTCGGTAAATTGAGCCAGCACCTTCACATGTGCTTCCAGCCCGATATCCGATTTGTAATAGGAGCCATGAGCCAGATCGCTTGCGGCAGGCTCTTCTTCCCCGCTATGCCCCATCACATTCCGCAGCGGAATCTCCGTCCGGGATTCGAAGGCAACCTGATGATAGCTGTGATCCAGATTCTCGGCGGAATGAATCCAGGTCTCGCGGACGCCGAACACTTGATCGAATCCGTATCCCGGAACGTTATAGCTGTGACAGCCATTCTCTGCCTGAAGAGCACCGAAGGAGCATTCCGAGATCAGAATTCCGCCGTTCTCCACCCACACACGCAGGATGGCGCACAATTTGCGGCTCAGGTAGAGCGGATAAGGCATCCACAGGCAGCGGTATGGCTTCAGTGACTCCTCTGTAACATCAAACTCATGCAGGAACTCTACTTTATAATTAAGCTCATGCAGCAGCTTATGGGCTCCTTGTATGGAGTCGTTGTAGGTATCCAGATGATCATGCGCTGCGAAGTTGGCAATCTGATTCTCCGGGCTGAACAGAATGGCAATCCCGTCCCCGCGGCGTTTGGCCAGCATCAGCTCCCGCTTGTTGTCCTGTACCAGCTTGTTAAGCTGTGCCATGTCCTTGTACCAGGGCGTAGCGCTGCCGTCCAGATAGACACTGCCCCAGGCCGGAGCTTCCTGACCCAATATCTCTGGCCTGTATTGCCAGAACAGATATCCGGTGATGCCGCGGGCAAGCGGGGTCAGAATATGCCGTTTCATCTCCAGAAGATCCGGCTGGCGCGGCTTCATCGCTGTATTGCCCGGCAGCGCGTGAATTTCCGAGTTAATAATCGGTTTGCCCTTGGCAGCCGAGATCAGCAGATCAGCCGACCACGCCGAAGACCCCAGGCTGTTGCCTGTCAGATCACAGGGCTCTGCCAGCTTGAAGTCATCCGAACCGGCCGTAATCATATTGAAGATTGGCGCCGGTACCGTATGAGCCATAACCGGATGCTGCACATCCAGCGACTTCACCACTTGTACCCGGCTCCGCAGCTCCTCCGTCAGGGTGTCCGACATGAACAGCCGCCAATCTATCAGATCGTTGAAGACGCCTTGGCCCCGCGGTGCCTCCACTTCCTCCCAGTCCCCGTAAGTCCGCTGCCACGATTCGTTGAGTGCTTCCAGAGAACCATATTTATGGATCAGCCAGTCATGAAATGCCGGAATCGAATGCTTGCAATAACAGACCTGGTTGTCAAAAGACAGCTTACGCTTAATCCCCGTAGTCAGCTCCGGCTCATTCCACAAATCCCAGACCCAAAGCGCCGGATGATCTTTGAAGGCCTTGACGGTCTCCTCCAGAAAGCGTGCCTTCTCCGCAGCGGCTGGCGCATGATGATAGCAAGGTCCGGGCGCTCCGCCAATCTGGCGGCAGTTAATTGCTCTTGGCTCAAGAATGGAACCGTCAGCCGTGACCATTTTGGAATCTGGATATTTTCTGTAGAACCAGGCCGGAGCTACGTCGAAAATCACATTCAAAATGACCTTCAGCCCCTTCCGGTGAGCTATATCCATCAGCTCCTGAATATCATCGAACACGAATGTCCCTTCCCTGGAGACACTGGACCGCCACTGCACCCAATACTTCACACAATTGAACCCCTGCCCGGCAATATTGCCGAGGTCTTGTTCCCATTGGTCCTTGAAGGGGGTTGGGGAACGGTAATATTGAAACCCGAATGGAATAAATGGATCTTGCATGACGTAACTCCTCCTGAAGCGTTCAATTTCGATAGTCTTTCATCTATAAAAGCGCTTACTGCTTATTCACGCTTAAAGTCTATCACAGTGTATTTTACGAAAGTTAGGATGGAATCCTGTGAAACGGTTTGCGATCCTGACTACCTGATTATTTACGGCTACTCTAAAAGACCATTCATGTTTATACTGACTGTAAGACACAGAAAACTACTACGGGGTGAAAGCTAATGTTGAAAGCGCTTGTAGTCGATGACGAATACCTGGTACGTATGGGCATCACACAAACTATAGATTGGGCAGAATACGGCGTTGAGATCATTGGAGAAGCCAGCAATGGCGAAGAAGGCCTGGAGCTCGCCCTCCAGCACCGCCCGGATGTGATTATTACGGATATCCGCATGCCGTTCATGAATGGTCTGGAGCTTATAGAGCAAATCCGCGAACAGGACATGCTGGTGGGCATTGTCGTCCTTAGCGGCTATGATGAATTTCAATATGCGCAGGCAGCTCTCCGTTATGGAGCTTCCACTTATTTGCTGAAGCCCATTAATATAGAAGAACTCGCAGATACGGTACGCTGTGTCGGCACAGAAATTCTGGAGAAGAAGCTGCATTCCAAGCGGTATTCCCAGCTGAACGGGGAAATCGCTTCGATCTCCAAGCAATTCTGGCAGGATCTGCTGCACGGCCAATTGCAGGATGAGGCATTTGTAGCCGGTAAGCTGAAGCTGTTGAACCTTGAGCTCGCACCTGGAGAGGCTGTCATGCCTCTATCTCTCGCCTTCCCTCCCGACAATGGCATGGAGCGGACGGCCGAGGCAACGGGAGCACTGGAGGATGCCGCAGCGGACTTCGTGGAAGCGCATTCTTTGGAGCAGCTTTGCCTCTTCCGGGACAGCCATCTGGAGTGGGTTATGGTACTCAGAACCAGAGATATCAACACTGCCGGTGATGCTGCCCGCAGCTTGGGCAAACAGCTGTCCGAATGGAGCCAGCAGCACTTCGGGCAGCCGCTCTGTATAGGTATTGGCAAGCCTGAAGGAGATTGGCACAGAATCGCAGACTCGTACCGGCAGGCTGTACTTGCCGCACAGCGGGCCTTAACTGGTGTTGAACGCGTGCTGTATGCCGAGGAAGAGGCCGGAATGCGCTGCCGGCGTGAAATCAGGGAAGCGCTCGCTTTTATCCGGGAGCATTATGCCGGGAATATTACCGTTGAACGGGTCGCTTCGGCGGTATTTGTGAGTCCGACCCATCTGATGCATCTGTTCCGCAAGGATCTGAATAAGACCTTCTACGAATGTCTGACGGAATACCGCATCGAGGAAGCCAAGCGTATGCTGCGTAATCCGATGTACCGGGTCTATGAGGTGGGCAATCAGGTCGGCTTTACCGATTCCAAGTATTTCAGCCAGATCTTCAAAAAAATGACCGGTATCCCGCCAAGTGAATATGCGAAAACCTATGGTTAAGCCGAATTTGGAGAAATGGATGAATTCCCGGCTGCGGCGGTTCAAGATCAAGGGCCGGATTGTGATTATTCTGTTAGCGGGCTTGTCTCTGCATCTGGTGCTGATGCTGGTTATTTTCAATTTCTACTCCTATACCTATCTGCAAAAAGACTTGTACCGCCATGTCGTTCAGACGCAGCGCCAGATTGGACTGAGCGTGGAGCTGATGGCCGATGACATCCAGATGCTGTTCCTGCGGTTTCTGGTGAACAGTGATATCTATCAGATCATCAATAATGACCACCTCCCGGCGGCAGACAAGGAATTGCGGATTGGAACCATTATTGACGATATGCTGGCCGATAATGACCTGGCAGGCAATGTTATCATCCATACCAATGACAATGTGCTCTATTCTTACCAGACCAAGCAGCAGATGCTGGAGGTACCTGAGGCCCTGTTCATCAAGCGTATTCAGGAGAGCAGTATGCCTGTGGTCGGTGAGATCAAACGCGATGGCGAAGGCAATGCCTACATTCCCTTCGGACAGCAGTTCCGCAACTTCAATACGGGGCAGAATATCGGTGTCGTGATTATTTATGTCAGAGAGTCGGCCTTGGCGGCGCTGTATTCCTCCAGCTTCACAGGCATCGGCTACTCCTTCCTGACGTCCGGCAACCGGATTGTTTCCCATCCGGACAAACGGCTGCTGGGCAATTATCTGGAGGAGAGCGCCCCGATTCGTCCGGGTAAGGAAGAAGGCTACCGCACCTGGTCGGAGAATGGCAACACTTATATCATTGCGACCTATCCGCTGAATCCCCGGCTGGCGAGCCTTGGGGTCAGCTGGGAATTCACCAGCGTGATCTCCAGCCACAAGCTGTTCGCGGGAATCGTCAAGGGCAACCGCAATGCGCTCCTGTTCGCCAGTGTAACCTTCATTGTACTGCTACTGCTGTCCTTCTATCTGGCAGCGCAGATTACCCGCCCGCTGCTGAATTTGAAGAAGAAGCTGGGGCTCTTTGGCAAAAAAGATCTGGCTGCTGTCTATGACCCGCGGGGACAAGTTGATGAGATTAGCCAACTGGAGAACAGCTATTACCAAATGGTGGAGCGGATCAGCCAATTGATGCTGGAGAAGGATGAGGAGAAGGAAAAGCAGCGCAAGGCTGAACTAACTGCGCTTCAATCGCAGATTAATCCTCATTTTCTATACAATACCTTGGATGCGATTGCCTGGATTGCCCGGCTGAAAAAGCAGCCGGACATTGAACGGCTGATTTCCTCCCTGGCCACCTTTTTTCGGATCAGCCTGCATAAAGGGGACAAGTTCGTCACGGTCGAAGAGGAAATCCGTCTGGTGCAGAGCTTCGTGACGGTCGAACAAATGCGGTTCCCGGATAAGTTCGGAGTTGAATATGAGATGGATGAATCTCTGCAAGGCGTCCGCATATTGAAGCTGATTCTCCAGCCTATTGCCGAGAATGCGATAAAACATGGCATCAGCGAGAAGCGCGGCGCAGGCCGGATCTGGATTAAGGGCGAGCTCCTGGGGGAAGAGATCCGGTTCACGGTGACCGATGACGGCGTCGGATTCGCAAATGGGGCCACACTCAGCCAGGCCAAAGAGGATGTGCTGTTTCAGAGCGGATACGGTCTGCGTAATGTGGACGAACGGATTAAGCTGGAATATGGTCCCCAATACGGACTCAGCATCTCCAGCACTCCCGGGCAAGGCACCACCGTGACCATCCGCTTGAAGAAGGAATTGTCTAAATGATATCAGGGCAGTGCGGCAATTTCCTGGCATTGCCGTACCTTGACGGGAAATTTGATTTTATTGTTTCGAGTTTTGCCCTGCATCATCTGACGAGTGACCAAATGCTGCTCGCTATTCAGGAGAATTATATCCAATTCCCCAAGCTCATTGATTTATTAGAGGATAGCGGCTGCATCACGAAACACCTTAAAGTGAATCAATTGTTGCATGTTGTTTTAGCAGTACCTATTCGGTAGGGGGGAACCTTGCCCAGCGTTAAGGTTCACCACGATAGCTGAAGGGGCAAGGTTTAAGAGCCATCCCGCAAAGGATGGCTCTTTTTTAAAAGATATTTTCCAACTACCTTTGTAGATCGTCATGATTCTCAAAATTTAAATGCCTCTGGTTTTAGGTGAATATAGCTTCTTGAAACTTAATTTCTAGCTCTGCTAAATGACTTAAAGCTTCACCTATCATAAGCCAATCACTGTTTACCGCCAGCGAGTGGCACCTGCCATACACTTCTGACTGCAACAGCTTAATTTCGGCTAAACCACCATTCTCACCTCGGAAGAATTCGCTAAAGTTCAATGCACGTCTTGCCCCTACCTGAAACGCAAAATGTGTCAAATGACCCAGCAAACTAGGGTTAATATCGCCACCCAGAATATATCTCTTTAACTCTGCTATGGCATCACTTCCTATTAACCAGTTACGTTCCGAGTATTGTCCTTCTATATCGTTATAAACTTGTCTGAAATACCGGATAGCCTCAACGCATATTTCCTGATGACTCGGGTGCTTAACTCGTTTGGGGGCACACCAGTAATGATAGGTCATATCATGTGGATACAATCGGTATTGAAGATGACTTGTTTTACTTGCTTTTATCAAGTCTTCCATTGGAAGCATTGCATAAGGATATCCTGCAGGGTCATGGAGTCTAACCACTCCATTCTCTATCCCAAAAGCCAGCACATAATGATCGCAGCCATGTAGATAACTATGATTAGGCATATATCTTAAATAACCCATATCCAACGGTCCTAGCAATACTGGATGTTGTTTGATTGCAGTTGTAAGTATTCCTTCAATATTTGAACTATCTATGCTTGAATGTTCGGTAATGGTGAATCCCAGTATATCCAGTGCCTTGCTTACTCCGATATGTGGAACTCCGTTCGAAAAGAATACCATGTTGTCCTCTTTGAACCAGAGCGCTCCAAGTCCAACGCCAGACAAGACTTCAATAGATTCCGCGGGTATTCTTTCCCCGACAGTGTCAAGAAGCATGGAAGTGGAATTGGAATAACAATACGCACCATTTCCTATATAGGTAAACATGAATTTATCCTCCTTCCTCAAATGGCAGACAATAATTACATTTCATTTACCGCGTGAAAACATGGAGGAAGATGGAAAAACGCAATAAGCTTATTCGCCAGAGCAAGTAAGCAAATTCACGTTTCGAAAAATGGAAGTTTTGATATCACTATCATCAAATGAAATAGCGTCCACTAGATTTGTTTCGATATATTCCATGGCACTATTCATCCTAGTCCAACCAATCCATCGTATTCCCTCCCTTCAAGGTTATTTTATCGGAAATGAAAAATGAATACCTTGCAATTTCTGCACGAAAAAGTCAGCAAAAAACTCACCCCTACTTGCGATACGGTTCGCCGTACTGCATGTGCTTGGATCGAAGCTAGATTTCTTTTGTGTCGCCTACTCCTTCATCGTTGAATTGATCTTCAGGTACAGCTGGTTCAACGGATTCACAATACTGTTGCTCAGCATAGAGATCAGCAGCCAGAACAATATGAATACTGCGATGTTCAATGCCAGCATTATATATTTGAACGCCTGGAGCTCTGCCTTCATGCCGTCCGCAGAGATATAGGTGACAATCTGATCAGCCGAATCGGGCAGCGGGTAGAGCAGAATTAGGCCACCGGCTGTTTCGCGCACCATGAAGTCCGTTTCGTTCAGGCTGCTCTTTCCCGGTGTAGCCAGCGCTGCTCCGATTTCCTGAAGGCGCACCGGAGGCATGTCCGCTGCCATCAGCAGCTTCCCGTCCTCCTTCAGCAGGTAGACCTCATTTTCCCCGTAGATCGAATTCTTGTCTGACAGGTAGAAGCTGTACAGCTTGCCAATCTCCACTTCAAGGGAGAGCAGACCGAGGACCCGTCCTCCCGCTTCCTGAATTTTCACTTCAAGCAGCAGACGGTCACGTAGATCCGTAGGCGCATTCATCAGTTGTTCCCGGTTCAGGACTGTCCAGCGTAAGGTCTGCTCATGAGCTCCCAGGAATTGCTGCATTCCCGGGTCCTTCTTAATCTCGGTGAACGGGAGCAGTCCCGACACATTGCTGGAAGAATAAGCCACGCCTGCTTCACCCCAAATGTAAATGCCGAGTATATCACTGCTGGAAGAACGTATACCTTCCAGTATCGGGGAAATGGCCCCGTCATACGCTGGTTTCTTCAGCGCTTGCTGCACCACCTGATTATTGGAAATCAGCTTGGAGGTCTCTTCCAGCCAGTTCATGAACAGCAGTGTATTCTTATGCTGCTGGCCGGTGTACTGGACAGACAGCTGCCTGAGCATATCCATGCTCCTGTGCTCCATATTGCGGTACAGAATGAAGCTTGAAGCAGAGATATAGACCGTAATGAACAACACCAGGACCAGGCGGATGTTGCGGCCGAACGATCTGAACATAGGGCTTCCCATCCCCTTCCGGTGTTAGAGTAAATCAAGCTGAAATAAGACCCAATTCAACGATAGCTGTAGAATGTACAATTAAAACCAGCCATAAGGCATAAGAGCAGCGTATACCTGTAGTCTGTGCAACTAAATCAGCCCGAAGGTGTGAGAATCAAGGTACAGTGATAATTTAAATGTACGAAATACATCTAAACGAATAATTGGTTTGAAATCAGGCGTTCTAGTTGTACGAAGTACAATTAAGCCTGCCACTAGTTTAAATCTGACCATATACTAATGCAGAGTCAGATTTAAAAAGGTAGAGTGGGCGCGATGAGGCCTGAAGGACTATAAGAGTGAAGTCATTGAGCCAGATGTATGCGAAAAATCGTGCTCATTATGCTGGAGCGAAGAAAAACCGATCACAATTGGACTGGGTGCACCGCGTAAGCCGAATGTAATCGAAAAACCGATCACAATTGGACTGGGT
>NZ_ASPX01000037.1:0-183422 GCF_000517965.1 Paenibacillus sp. FSL R7-277 | reverse complement strand
GGAGCCGCGGGAGCGGCTGGTGCGCTCGGAGCCGCAGGCGTAGGCGGAGCCGCAGGAGCAGGCGGGGCAGCTGGTGCCCGTGGAGCAGCCGGGGCTGCCGGGCTTCTGGGTGCAGCGGGAGCCGCCGGAGCATTGGGTGCAGCCGGAGCTCAGGGTGCACTCGGAGCAGCCGGAGCAGCCGGTGCGTTAGGTGCAGCGGGAGCAGCTGGGATAGCCGGAGCGCTGGGAGGGATTGGCCCGGCAGGGCCAGCGGGCGCACCAGGACCCGCAGGCCCTGTAGGACCCGCAGGACCTGCGGGAGCAGTAGGACCGGCAGGACCCGCAGGAGCGGGCGGAGCGGCAGGCCCTGTAGGCCCGGCAGGTCCTGCCGGAGCAGATGGAGCAGCCGGACCCGCCGGGGCCACAGGCGCTACAGGTGTAGCAGGGCCAGCTGGAGCCACAGGGGCAACAGGAGTTGCCGGTCCAGCGGGTGCAACCGGGGCCACAGGAGCGGCTGGAGGAATCGCCCAGTTCGCTTATGTATATAACCTCGGAGCACAGGTAGTGCCAATTGAGGCAGATGTGTCTTTTGATACGAATGGGCTGATTACCCCGGGAATTACACATGCCCCTGGGACAACTACAATTTCGGTTGCCAATGCCGGAATCTATGAGGTTAATTTCTCGGTATCCGGTGTGGAGCCCAGCCAGTTCGCCCTATTCGTGAATGGGGCACAGGTTCCGGGAACGGTCTATGGATCGGGCGCAGGCACTCAGCAGAATACCGGGCAGGCGATCATCGCTTTATCCTCAGGTGATGTGCTGACGCTCCGGAATCACAGCTCGTCTGCCGCCGTCACACTGCAGACGCTGGCTGGGGGCACACAAGCCAATGTCAATGCTTCGATTGTGATTAAGCAGTTGGCCTAGCAGATCAACTGCAAGGATGAAGAGCAGGGTTGTATAGAGGGCGGGGGACCTGATCAGGTTTCCGCCCTTTCTTTTTTCGGCAAGGGTCTATAAGGCCTGTAGATACGCAGTTGTTGAAGTTGCTGTTCTGGGGTTGACACTAAGGAGCAGTTATACGCTTTTTAGATAAATTGTTATTCACTTCAGCCAGTATGGTTAAGATATATTATTATGTCTAGCACCATAGGAATCGAGAGAAGCGGAGGTATCTGAAGTGAACCCTAAATGGTGGAAAGAGAGTGTTGTCTACCAGATCTATCCGATTAGCTTCATGGACAGTAACGGTGACGGCATTGGAGATCTGCGCGGGATCTTATCGAAGCTTGATTACTTGCAGGACCTCGGGGTGGATGTGATCTGGGTCTGCCCGATTTATAAATCCCCGAACCATGACAATGGCTATGATATCAGCGACTACTGCGACATTATGAAGGAATTCGGCACGATGGATGACTTCGACCTGCTGCTGCGCGAGATGCATTCCCGCGGCATGAAGCTGATGATGGATCTGGTGCTGAACCATACCTCGCATGAGCACCCGTGGTTCGTTGAATCGAGAAGCTCGAAGGATAATCCCAAACGGGACTATTATATCTGGCGCAAAGGCAAAAACGGCGGACCCCCGAACAACTGGGAATCCTACTTCAGCGGCTCGGTCTGGGAGCTTGACCCCCGGACGGATGAATATTATCTGCACTTGTACTCCAGGTTCCAGCCCGATCTCAACTGGGAGAATCCGGCCGTCATCGACAAGCTGCACGAGATGGTGCAATGGTGGCTGAAGAAGGGTGTGGATGGCTTCCGCTTCGATGCAATTGCCCATATCGTGAAGGCGGAAGGCTACCCGGATGCCCTGAATCCCGGCGGCACCCCCACTGTCCGCGCCTATGACATGTTCTCGAACCTGAATCATGTGCATACCCTGCTGCAGAATCTGCACGATCAGGTGCTCTATTACTACGACATCATGACGGTAGGGGAGACCTCCGGCCTCGGGCCGGAGCAGGCGCTGGATTATGTTGGAGACGGACGCCGCGAGCTGAATATGACCTTTCAGTTCGAGCATATGAATCTGGATGCCGCCTCGCCGGGCAGCGGGAAATGGGATGTGGTGCCCTGGAAGCTGACGGAGCTTAAGACCATCATCAGCGATTGGCAGACCGTCCTGCATAACCGGGGCTGGAACGCCAACTATCTGTGTAATCACGACCAGCCGCGCTCGGTCTCGCGGTTCGGCGATGACCTGTACTACCGGGTTCCGTCGGCCAAGATGCTCGCCACCTTCATTCATATGCTTGAAGGCACGCCGTATATTTATCAGGGTGAGGAGATCGGCATGACCAATGTGGCCTTCGAGTCGATCGATGATTACCGGGATGTGGAGACCTTGAACTATTATGAGGAAAAGCGCAACGCCGGTGTTCCCGAAGCCGACATCATGGCTGCTATTCATACCAAAAGCCGCGACAATGCCCGGACTCCGATGCAATGGGATGATGGCGAGGATGGCGGGTTCACCACAGGTGTCCCGTGGATCAGGGTCAACTCGAACTCCCGGGAGATCAACGCAGCAAGCAGCGTCAAGGACCCCGACTCTATTTACAACTATTATAAGAAGCTGATCCAGCTGCGCAAAAAACATCAGGTCATCGTCTACGGCGAATATGGACTGCTGCTGAAGGAGCATCCCGAAATCTATGCCTATACCCGGACGCTGGAGGACGAGCGCCTGCTCGTGATCCTGAATTTCTTCGGGCATGAGCCGGTATTCGAGCTGCCTGAGGAATTCCAGCCGGCCGCGAAGCTGGAACTGCTGATCTCCAATTATGAGCCTGCTCAGGAGGAGGATCTCCAGCAGTTGAAGCTCCGCCCTTATGAAGCGCGCGTGTATCTCAAGCGGTTGGATAAGGGCTCTGCTAAAGCGAAGTGAAGCTATAACTCAGGATCCCATAACTTACTTCATAACCAAACGTACAGATGTGCAGCAGCCCCGGCGGTACCGGGGCTGCTGTTTGTGTTTGTTCAGGAAATTACGATTCCATGAATCGTTTCTGCTCTGTGGGGATGGTAGGGCTGAGGAAGGAGCGGGAGAAAGAGCAGGAGGAAGAGCAGGAGAAAGAGCAGGAAGAAGAGCAGGGGGAGGGGCAGCAGGAGGAGTGCAACTAATTTTCAGCGTATGCAGGACGGACTAGTTGAGGAGGTAAAATGTATGCGGAAAACCGAATACAATGGGCACATGGAGGGCGAGTGGGCCGAATGTATGCGGAAAACCGAATACAATGGGCACGTCGAGGGCGAGTGGGCCGAATGTATGCGGAAAACCGAATACAATGGGCACATGGAGGGCGAGTAGGCCGAATGTATGCGGAAAACCGAATACATATACGCCGCGAGGTAATATGTTTTTAACCCGCAATGTGATCCTATTCCTTTAATTATAAATAAATGATTATGTGTTGCAGGTCTGTGACTTCGCTGGGCTTCTACACTAAAAGGCGGTACAATAGGCGTTATTAGAGACAGGGATAAGCCCGTGCGGTGAAGCGGGGTATGGAGGGAGTTAGGAGAGAGATGAGTGAGTGGTATGAGCAATGTTTTGGCGAGGACTATCTGATTGTATACAGACACAGGGATTTCAGCGGTGCGCGTCATGAGGTGGAGAGCCTGATCCAGTGGCTTGGCCTGCCCCGGGGCGCGAAGGTGCTGGACCTCTGCTGCGGCATGGGCCGCCATTCGCTGGCTCTGTCGCAGGCTGGCTATGAAGTAACAGGCGTGGATCTGTCGGAGGTGCTGCTGCGTGAGGCGCGTGCGCAGGCGGGTGCGGAGCAGGTAACCTGGCTGCGCTCGGATATGCGTGAGCTTCCGCTTAAGGGCGGTTTCGATGCTGTGGTCAATTTGTTCACTTCTTTTGGGTATTTTGAAGAGGATGAGGAGCAGATTAAGGTGCTTAAGGAGATCTGCCGGATGCTGAAGCCGGGTGGCCGGTTCCTCATTGATTTCCTGAACCCGGCTTACGTCATCCGCCATCTGGTGCCCCATTCGGTCCGCGAGGATGGAGATATCACGATTGACGAGACCCGCCGGATCGAGGAGGGGTATGTGAAAAAGGAGATCCTGCTGACCTCGAAGGCCGGGAGCGCTCCGGCCCGCAAGTGCCAGGAACGGGTGAAGCTCTACACGCTGGAGGATTTCCGCAGAATGCTTGACGCTGCCGGGCTGCGGCTGGATACCGTTCACGGCGGCTACGATGAAGAGGAATATGACGCTGAAGCCTCAGCCCGCATGATCTTCATGGGAGGCAGACCTTAGAGATGGCATCAGGGAGAGGGCTTAGAGGAGGCGAAGGAAGGTTGAACAAGGAGATCATTCAAGCTTGGGACGAAGGAGTTCTTCAGGTATCTGTACCAATGAGGCTGCCGCTGCGCCAGATTAACAGCTATCTTCTGCCGGACAAGGACGGCAGGGTTACGGTCATTGATCCAGGCCCGCATACACCGGCTGCCGAGCTTGCCTGGCAGGGGGTACTCGAGGCGCTGAGCCTTACCTGGACGCAGGTGCGGGATATCGTGGTGACCCATCATCATCCCGACCATTACGGGCTGGCAGGCTGGATGCAGTCCCGCAGCGGAGCGCGGGTGTGGATGAGCGAGCGGGCGCATGCCGAGGCTGCCCTGGCCTGGGGGGACGAGGCGATTCTGAATGAGGCGCTGCCGCTCTTTTTCCGGCGGCATGGCATGCCGGAGGAGTGGCTTCTGGGTATCCGGGAGCATCTGGATAGCTTCCTGCCCGAGGTGACCCCGCAGCCGGAGGTCACCTATATCAATGCCGCGGAGCCGTTTGTGATGGGCAGCCGGAAATGGCAGCCCATTATCACAGGCGGGCATGCGCCGGGGCATGTGTCGTTCTACCACGGCGGCAGCGGGCAGATCCTCTGCGGCGATGCTGTGCTGCCGCAGATCTCGCCCAATGTCGGCCTGCAGCCGGGCAGCGATCCGCAGCCGCTGCTGACGTTCCTGGAGGGGCTGCGGGAGCTGCGCAGCCTGCGGGTTACGCTGGCGTTCCCGGGCCACCGGGAACCGTTCCCGGGGTTCACGGCGCGGGCGGACAGCCTGCTCCGGCACCATGAGGAGCGGCTGGATGCTACAGCCGCGCTGCTCGCAGGCGGACCGCAGAGCGGGTTCGCGGTCTGCGAGGGGCTGTTCCGCAGCCGGGTCGCGACAGCGCACCAGATGCGGTTCGCCATGAGCGAGGCGCTGGCCCATCTGGCCGAGCTGGTGCGCCGGGGGCGGGCGGCCGAGACGGAGGCCGGGCCAGGCGGCGGCCTGCTTTTCACGGCTGTGGAGTAGACTGGCGCGAGGAAGCAGTGCGTGCTCCTGGCAGCAGATTACAACATACTGTAATCTGCTGCCGCTGCTCATCACATGTAGTTCATAACACATACACGTAGCTCATCACACTCAGCCAATTACAAGTAGCTCATAACACGTAACTCACAATTCATAACTCTTAAGCTCACAACCCGTAACTCACAACCCGTAACTCAATGGTACAACCCGCTGCTGATACCCCGCTGCACACAACCCGTTGACTCTAACATGCTTATTCGCCTGATGTTACGCTCACATTATTCTGAGAACCTAGAGAACTGGAATGCCTGGAAGAAATGACTAATTCGTTGGTGAAAACTTGTAGTCTGTAATCAACACATCTCATCCCTCCTCCAAAGTCGGCTGTAAGCGGTGAGGTATGAGATTCAAAGGGATAAATCCCATTGATTTTGCTGAAAATGGCGGATGTGTAGAAATGAAAGGGATAAATCCCATTGATTCAGCTGAAAATGGCGGATGAGCAGAAATGAAAGGGATAAATCCCATTGATTCAGCTGGAAGTGGCGGATGTGTAGAAATGAAAGGGATAAATCCCATTGATTCAGCTAGAAATGGCAGATGTGTAGAAATGAAAGGGATAAATCCTATTGAGCAGTCTGAATGAAGAGCACAAATGCCCCTGAATTCGCCGAAAGCGGGTGGGGAGCGTAAATGAGGAGCGCAAGTGCCCCAGAATTCGGCGAAAGTGGGCGGGGAGCGTAAATGAAGAGCACAAATGCCCCTGAATTCGCCGAAAGTGGGCGAGTAGCGTAAATGAGGAGCACAAGTGCCCCTGAATTTTGCGAAAGTGGCCGAGTAGCGTAAATGAGGAGCACAGTGCCCTTGGATTCTGCACACCTGTTGATTTTTTGACAACTGATAAATATGATGAACCCAACTAAGGGCTCAGGGGAAGGAGATGTAAGAGGGATGGCAGTGGACAGGCGGATCGGAAGACGCGGGATGCTATTTTTAAAGCGTTTCTTAGTCTGATGGAAGAGAAGAGCTTTGAGCAGATTACGGTTCATGAGATTGCGGAGCGGGCTAATGTCAGCAGAGGGACTATCTATCTGCATTTTGTGGACAAATATGATCTGCTGGATCAGTGTGTTGAGAAGGAAATGACGGAGCTGCGTGACCGCTGTATGGGCGTCCAGGAGAATCTGGATTTCACCTCCTCCGGTCCCCTGCTGCGTACGGCTGAATATGTGGAGCAGCATGCTACCGTCTTCATTACACTCATTAATAACAGCGGCATTCCTGCCTTCAGAAGCCGTCTGCATGCCATGCTGATGGAGGGACTGGCGGAGCAGATCGATATGGATGGTGTGAACCGGGGGATGAACAAGGAGATGCTGCTGCATTTTATGGCTTCGGCTGCTGTGGGAGTCATGGAATGGTGGATTACACACTCGCTGCCTATTTCGGCCAAAAAGCTGATGGAGGATATCAGTATCCTCCTCGAACGCAACCAAATGGGAGCGCAGCCGCTGGACGCGCTGCCTAGACAATAATCTAACGGTGCCGTCCAGTGGCCTGCGGTCTGCAATTATCCCCATTCTTAAGAATCTGGCTGGATCACCTTCATCTTGGACGGGTTGTTGATTTTGTATTTGACTGGGTGCTGGGAGAGCTTCTTAGCCACAATCTTCGCTTCAAAAGAAACAGGGTCGCCCTCCTTCAGCTCCAGCTTCTTCAGCGTGGCACTATGGCTTGACCAGACTTCGTCAATGGCCAGCTCATGCCCTTCTATCGCTACATTGTCATAGATAATCACTTCATCATCGTTATCCGAAAAGTGGTTGGGAACGGTCGTGAATTCCTTGACAACCGCTGTAACCTTGAGCTTGTCTTCCGGCAGCTGCAGGGCGGGCTTCTTTTTGGAGGCGGCTGGCTTGCGCGGCTTCTCTGCAGGAGCTGCTGTCTCCGCAGCAGTCACGCCTCCAGCGGCATCAGCACTCCCACTCTCTGAACGCTCCGCAGTATCGCCCACCGCAGCACCAGCACTCCCCGCACCCTCCGCATCATCCTCACCGCGAACCTCCTCAACCGGCTGGTTCTCCAGCAACTCGGTCTCTCCGGCAGCTTCTGCCGGGTCCTCGGACCGTGCATCCGCCGCCGCTTGCGCGCGCTGGCCGAAGCTGGCGGTCTGCATTTCTTTGAGGTAGGCCGGGTGGATACAATGCTGCTGCTTATTCTCGAACTGGACCACCACCGTCTGATTATCCACAAACCCTATAATTTCACAAGGCAGGGTCAGGCCCTGCCGCTTGTACAGATAAGTCTTGACCCGGGTGGCTGAACCGGGCAGAAGATTCCATTCCTTACACCGCTCAATCCGCTCATCCTCACTCTCGAAATCCTGGACGGCCAGCGGCTCCACTACGAACGAATAGGTCATGCATACTTCGCACCTTTCCTTTTATAAATAGTAGCTCTCATCTTATTCAGGCAACGTCTCCTCCAGCCGGCTGCGCCGTGCAGCCTCTTCCGCGTCCTCCGGGGCATGGGGCTGGCCCAGCTCCTGCTCGCGTTCCGCCTGCTTGCGGTGAGCGATCCGGCTGCTGGCCGCTGCGGCTACAGCACCTACGATATCATCCAGATAGGTATGGATCTGGCCGGTGGTTTTGTCATTCAACCTCTCCAGTACGCCGGGCTTGAGCTTGTCCACGTAACCATAGTTGGTGAAGCCGATACTGCCATATACATTAACAATCGAGAAGGCGAGAATCTCGTCTACCCCGTACAATCCTTCATCGTTCTCAATCATATCCTGCAGCGGCGAGAACAGCTTGCCCTCCTCTGCCAGCACATCCAGCTGGATGCCGGTCAAGACTGCGTTCTGCACCTCACGCTTGCTGAGGACCATCTCAACGTTATGAATACATTCTTCCATGGTCAGGCCCGGATAGTATTTCTTTTGCAGCATCATGACAAGCTCGGCAATCTCCTCCAGGGTGACCCCGCGCTTGTGCAGCCAGTACCGGGTCGCTTCGGCAACGGCTTTGCTGTTGAGGCTGTAAGGAATTTTGGCATCAGTCATAGGAAGTCCTCCATTCGTGAGTCGGGTGTGATTTGGCTATGTTCTAAATTGTACGCAAGCGGCAGACCGATGTCCAGAAACCTCCGGATTTGTATCCCGCAAGCAGGCTGAACTTGGATGAACACAGCAGGGTCTGCAGCCAAGCAGGGGTTCCGGCAGAACTTCTGTAATTTAGGATAAGCTGTTGTTATTTTTTGGACACAGGGCTCGTATACATAGCAGTACAAACTGATCTTAACGCTAGAAAGGGGTAATGAAGATTGATGAAACCAGTGAAACACCTCCGCGGGGCGTCTGCGGCTTGCCTGCTGGCCGTTCCGCTTGTGCTCTCCGGCTGCAGTCTGTTCGGTTCAGAATCCGCCGCTGTGGACCCGCCTCCCGCCGCCGTAGAAGCGCAAATGCTGCAAGTGAGCGGGGAAGATACGCTGGATACCGGTGTATTCGGACCGGCCTCCATGGATGAGACTGATCTGTCTGCCGGGGTGAAGGATACCGGTGCGCCTGCTGTAGCCGGGGAGCGGACTACTGTGTATCTAGAGGATCAGAACGGTCTGCTGGCTCCGGTGGCTCTGTCCTTTCCAAAAAGCGAGGACACGGTCATGCTGAAAAATTCCCTCACGGCACTCGTCAGCAAGGGGGATTACGCGTCTGCACTGCCTAAGGGCTTCCAAGGCGTACTTCCTGCAGGGACGAAAGTGAACAATGTATCTGTCGGCCAGGACCATGTCGCAATTGTTGAATTCAACTCGGCGTTTAACGACTACGATCCTGCGGATGAACGCAAAATCCTTGAAGCGCTGACCTGGACACTGACCGGGCAGGATGACATCAAGGGAGTACAGCTCTGGGTCGATGGCAAAAAGCTGACTGAAATGCCGCTGCAAGGCACACCGCTGGATCGCCCGCTGTCCCGTACCATGGGCATTAATCTGCCGAAGCATAACGCACTGATGATGAACTCCAGCGCAGTTACAGTCTATTTCGCAGCAGCTTCACCGGATGGCGGCCACCAGTATTATGTTCCGGTTACCCGTTTTGTACCCGCTGGCGGGGATACGGTGAAGGCAGCTCTGAGCGAGCTGATTGCCGGACCGCAGTCCGAGAACGGCCTGGAGATGGTCATGACGCAGGGAACGGTAGTTGATTCTGTAAAAGCAGGGCAGAACGGGGTAGTCACCGTATCGCTGACCGATGATATGTTCGAAGGCAGCACAAGCATTCCCGAGGAGATGCTGGAGTCGGTCGTGCTGACGGTGGCCCAGAATACAGATGATTCGCTGGTACAGATCCGTCTGAACGGCAAGGATACGGTTACGGGTACCAACAACGTCGATTACGGCCAGCCGGTCTCCGCGCCGGAATATGTGAACGAGCTGCCGCTTTAGAGCGAATCCACTGGCCTAAAAAGATGCTTTTGTGCCTACTCTTTGATAGAATAAAGTATTGTTCATCCGAATAACGGGTCAGGAGCAGCGGTGCCGTTCTCTTCCATAGGGGGCGGCACCCGTTTCTGCGTATAAGATACGGATGAATGTATACACAAACTTTGCGCTATACGATGTAGGAGGCAGAAAAGATGAGATCAAACGGACGCAACGAAGACCAGCTCCGGCCACTGACGATAACGACCCAGACCAACAAATATGCAGAAGGCTCCGTCATCATTGAGATGGGAGATACCAAGGTCATCTGTACGGCAACGGTGGATGAGAAGGTCCCGCCGTTTCTGAAGGGACAAGGCAAGGGCTGGGTAACCGCCGAATATTCGATGCTTCCCCGCGCGACCCAGACCCGCAACCAGCGTGAAGCCGCACGCGGCAAGCTGACCGGGCGGACCATGGAAATCCAGCGCCTGATCGGACGGGCCCTGCGTTCGGTGGTGAATTTGCAGGCGCTCGGCGAACGCAGTATTACGCTGGACTGCGATGTAATTCAGGCAGACGGGGGAACGCGGACGGCTTCGATCACGGGTGCTTTTGTAGCGATGGCCTTCGCCATGAACAAGCTTGCCCTCCAGAATAAGCTGACGGTCTTCCCGATTACAGACTACCTCGCAGCCATCAGTGTGGGTGTCGTTGGCGACAAGACGCTGCTCGATCTGAATTATGAAGAGGATTCCAAGGCGAAGGTGGATATGAACGTGGTCATGACGGGCAGCGGCGCTTTCGTTGAGGTTCAGGGCACGGGCGAAGAGCGCCCGTTCACCCGCCAGGAGCTGGACCAGCTGCTGGGTCTCGGAGAGAAGGGGATCTACGAGCTGATCGCTGTGCAAAAAGAAGTCCTTGGCGCCATCGCGCTCAAAATCCCTGCCGGCCAGACCGGTCAAGAGGTGTAGGATGAAGTCCGGCAGCGGAATTCTGATTGTCGCGACGAAGAACAAAGGCAAGGTGCGGGAGTTCCAGCATGCCTTTGCTCCCTTGGGACTTACGGTCAAAAGCATGTATGACTACCCGGATCTGCCGGATGTGGTCGAGGACGGGGCCACTTTTGCAGAGAATGCCTTCAAGAAATCCCGCGCTGTAGGAGACGCTCTTGGACTGCCGGTGCTGGCAGACGATTCCGGTCTCTGTGTAGAGGCGCTGGACGGAAGCCCCGGCGTATACTCGGCCCGTTATGCCGGCGAGGCGGCGGATGATGAGGCGAATAATCTGAAGCTGATGAGCGAGCTGGAGCGGCTCAAGCAGGGGGAGGATACCGGACAGCCGCTGCTGAGTCCTGCCCGGTTCGTCTGTGCCCTGTCGCTCTATGATCCGGCGGACGGCCGGGAATGGACGGCTGAGGGTACGGTCGAAGGCTGGATTACCTCGGAGCCTGCGGGTGCCGGCGGTTTCGGTTATGACCCGCTGTTCTATCTCCCGGAATACGAGAAGACGATGGCTGAGCTGACGCTTGAGGAGAAGCAGTCGATCAGCCACCGCGGGACGGCGCTGCGGCGTCTGACCGAGAAGCTTGCTGCTGCGCAGAGCGGCGGTAAATAGAAGAGTTGGAATCTTGGAAGCAGCCCGTAAGTAGAATATGCTCGGGGCTGCTTCTGTTTTTTTTAGATAATAATCCCCCCTGATTATGGAAATTTATCCCTAGCATATCCTCCGGCTTTGTATGAGAATAAGAGTTGACTTCACCCCTTCGCAGGTCCTGCATCCTTCCGCAAATCGTCGCGATCCACCCACCCTGCCCTGTACCAAACAACAACGTAGGCCGTAGCGGAGCGAGTGATCCGTATGCTGCTGAACTGCGCTTTTTTTGAGCTGTATTTCACTATTCTACCAGTCAGATTGCCAGGAGTTTAATAGTTTCACAGGGTGAAGGTCAAGGCCAATCGGGTCCGGGAGGTGAACGCTGAGCTTTCTCATTCACGGCAAGGGAAGAACGGTCACTTAATATCCTTGATGGCAAAGACGCATGGATGTCCATGAAGCAGGCTTACAGGTTACGCATTGAACCGGGGAGGTAATCACGAAATGGCCTTTATCAAAAGCAAATCCTTTGTGCTTGGCTTGGCGGCAGTCCTTTTCCTTACTCTTTTTTCGGCTTTTGGTGCAAACAGCAGAACTGTTCAGGCAGCCGGAGACTACAAGATTGTCGGCTACTATGCTTCATGGGCCGCCTACGGGCGGGCTTATAATGTAACGGATATCGATCCTGGTAAAATGAATGTCATCAACTATGCCTTTGCCGACATTTGCTGGAACGGAATACACGGCAATCCCGACCCGACCGGGCCGAATCCGGTCACCTGGTCCTGCCAGAACGAGCAGGGACAGGCGATCAGCGTTCCCAATGGCACCGTAGTGCTGGGCGATCCCTGGATCGATGCCCAGAAAAGCTTCGGCGATGATAAATGGGATGACCCGATCAAGGGGAATCTGAAGCAGCTCTGGAAGCTGAAGGAGAAGAATCCGAATCTGAAAACGATGATCTCTGTCGGGGGCTGGACCTGGTCCAACCGCTTCTCGGATGTGGCTGCCACGGCGGCAACCCGTGAGGTGTTCGCCAATTCTTCCGTCGATTTCATCCGCAAATACAAGATGGACGGTGTCGATCTGGACTGGGAATACCCGGTCAGCGGGGGACTTGCGGGCAACAGCTACCGTCCTGAGGATAAGCAGAACTACATCCTGCTGCTCCAAAAGATCCGGGAGAAGCTGAACGCCGCAGGAGCTGCCGACGGCAAAACGTATCTGCTGACCATCGCTTCCGGTGCCGGACCGACCTACATCCAGAATAACAATCTTAGCGGAATCGCCTCTGTGGTGGACTGGATCAACATTATGACCTACGACTTCAACGGCAGCTGGAACCCTACTACCGGCCACAATGCGCCGCTGTATTATGACCCGGCAGCCGCATCGTCAGGGCTGACCGAGCCGGCGAACTATAATATCGACAAGGCGGTGACCAGCTATCTGAGTGCAGGCGTACCGGCTAATAAGCTGGTGCTCGGCATGCCGTTCTACGGCCGGGGCTGGGGCGGGGCCCCTGCTGCGGGGAACGGGCAGTATCAGGTATCTGCCGGGATCTCCCAGACCGGAACCTGGGAGAAGGGCAACTACGATTTCAGTGATCTGGAAGCCAATTATATCAATAAGAACGGCTACACCCGTTACTGGAACAATACCTCCAAGGTTCCTTATCTCTATAACCCGTCCAATCAAACCTTCATCAGCTATGATGATGCCGAATCCATCGGCTTCAAAGCCAGCTACCTGAAAACCAAGGGTCTGGCCGGAGCCATGTTCTGGGAGACCAGCGGAGATCGCAACAAGACGCTGCAGACCAAGCTCAGCGCTGAACTGGGCGGCGGAGTGGTCACACCAACGGCTACGCCGGTGCCGACCGCAACGGTGAAGCCATCGGCCACGCCGACCGCAACAGCTACGCCGACTGTGACACCAGGTCAATGCACGGCCGCTGCGTGGAGTTCCACCGCTGTCTACACACAGGGGCAGCAGGTCTCCTATGGAGGGCTGATCTATCAGGCCCAGTGGTGGACGCAAGGGGACCGGCCGGATCTTAGCGGAGCCTTCGGGGTGTGGCGGGTGACCGGAACCTGCGGTAACGCTACTCCGCATCCGACAGCTACGCCACTCCCGACAGTAAGCCCTTCGGCTACGCCGACAGTAGCGCCAACCTCTACTCCTGTAGTGACACCAGTCCCTTCGGCTACCCCAGGCGCTGCTGCCTGGAAAGCGGGCGCCACTTATAGTGTCGGCAATATCGTAACTTACAGCGGGCAATCCTACACCTGCCTGCAGGCGCATACCTCTCTGGCCGGCTGGGAGCCGAATGTCACTCCTGCGCTCTGGAAGCTGAACTAAAGGCGGAGCGGACAGCACGGAAATCCAGCCATAGGGCATGAGTATGCCTAAGTATAGAACAAGGAACGGTGCTGGCTTTTAAGCTGGCACCGTTTTTTTAAGTGCTTTTTAGAATAGGCTGTTTCGTACACGATCCTGCTTATAGATGAGTGCGAGCTGACAGAGTTGGAAAAGAGGCACTTAATTGTGCCGAAATGCGCTACTTAGAGCGAACAGTTGGAAAAAGTACAGTTAATCCGCCGAACGCTCCCCATTCAAGGGAATCTGGGCCGATTAAGTGTTGTTTCTCCAACTAATTTCTGTAGGTGCCATAATATTTCTTATTTAGATGTATTAAATCCACTTGCTTGATCCGCCCCTCTCCATTCCAGTTCAGGCGTGGTGGCTGGCACCGTATTTATAACTAATTCCGTTCCTTGGAGGTTTTGGAAGCAGGATTCCGGGGTACGGAAATGTGGGTAATGAGTTTTTTGCGCTTCGATGGGATATATTTATGTTTAAATACAATTTAGCCGACCTGTATCCCGCTTAAGGTTCATAAGCTTCCACAGGCTGAAATATAATGAACAGACAGGCGGCTGTCCCGGCCTCCAAAAATTTTGTGAAACGTGATGCCGATTATTTCGTTATAGTAGTATATAGCGGAAGGTGGTGGGTTCACCAATGAGTATGTGGGTATTATGGTTGATTGCCGCTGGCGTCTTGTTTGTTGTAGAGATGTTTACGTTTACATTCTATTTGTTATGGCTTAGCCTGGGAGCCTTGGCTGCCGGACTGGTTGCGCTTGTGCTGCCGGATGCATGGCTGCTGCAGGTTGTAGTGGGTTCGCTGGTAGCCCTGGCCCTGACGTTCTTCACCAAGCCATTGTCTGAGCGGCTGCGCAATGCGCGGGGCTTCAAGGATACGGGTACCGAGATTATCGGCAGGCAAGGTCTGGTCGTTGAACCGATTGAGCCTGGCCGTTACGGGCAGGTCAAGATTGGCGGCGATACATGGAGTGCGACCTCTACAGTAGCACTGGGCAAGGGTCAGCAGGTAATTGTAGTAAGAAGAAGCACTACCATTATTGAAGTAGAACGATGGGGGGATATGTACTAATGGAATTGGTGATTATCGGAATTATTATTGTTGTCGTCGTAGTATTTATCGCAATGACGATCAAGATTGTCCCGCAGCAAAGAGTTGGAGTTGTAGAGCGTCTGGGTAAATTCCATCGCCTGCTCACACCAGGTCTGAACATTCTGATTCCGGTTATTGATCAGGTGCGGGTCTATCATGACTTGCGGATTCAACAGGCGAATGTACCGCCGCAGACGGTAATCACGAAGGATAACGTACAGGTGCAGATCGATACGATTATCTTCTATCAGGTAGTGGGTCCGGAAGAAGCAACGTACGGAATCTCCGATTATGTGTATGGGGTACGGAATATCTCCACAGCCACTATGCGTCAGATTATCGGTAAGCTGGAGCTGGATGAAACCTTGTCCGGCCGTGAAAAAATCTCCTCCGACATCCGTCTCGCGCTGGATGAAGCGACAGAGAAGTGGGGCGTGCGCATTGAGCGTGTCGAAGTGATCGACATCAAGCCGCCGCTCGATATCCAGGAAGCCATGGACAAACAGATGAAGGCAGAACGCAGCAAGCGTGCGATTGTCCTGGAGGCGGAAGCCGCCAAGCAGGATATGATCCTTCGTGCTGAAGGGGATAAGCAGAGTAAGATCCTGAAGGCCGAAGGGGATAAGGAAGCCCGCATCCGTCAGGCGGAAGGTCTCGGTCAGGCGCAGGAGCTGGAAGCTCTCGGTCAGGCCAAGGCGATCGAAGCAGTGGCGATGGCCGAGAAGGCCCGGATTGCCATGATTGCCAGCGCAGGACTGGATGAAAAAGTACTGGCCTATCAGTCCTTTGAAGCTCTGACTGACATGTCTAAGGGACCAGCGAACAAAATATTCCTGCCGACCAGTGCGGTGGAGACGCTGGGCAGCCTGGGAGCGATTGCCGAAGTATTTAAGGCTAGCAAAGAAGGCAAATAAGCGGAAGATAATTTACAATTGCTGCAGGATCCGTTACAGTTAATAGCACAATCAGGCCGAGGCTTAGCAGGTACGCTTGTACCTCTTAAGCCTTTGCTTATGAAGACTGTTTTGCCGCTGTGCAAAACTTGAAGGAGAAGAACCCATGACGCAAAAAGAAATTTCCCCGCTCGTAGAAACCTTGGGGCTACAGCCCCACGTGGAAGGCGGATGGTACAAGAGACTGTGGAATTCTCCGTTTGAGATTCCTCAGGACACGTTGGGCGAGGCTTATTCGGGCCCGCGCGCATCAGCTTCATCGATCTATTTCCTGCTTCATGCTGACGAGAGTTCGGATTGGCATACTGTATTGTCCTCCGAAATCTGGCTGTATCATTCCGGCAGCCCGATCGTGCTTAGTCTGGGAGGCAATGGCGCAGAGCCGGAGAACGTAACGGAGGTTATCCTGGGTCTGGATATCGCTGCGGGCCAGCATCCGCAGGTAGTGATTCCTCCAGGCGTATGGCAGGCCGCCCGCCCGCTCGGCGAAGAGCCGGCGCTCGTCTCCTGCATCGTATCGCCGGAGTTCCACTTTGACGATTTCAAGCTGATTGACAAGAAATAAGCGGTCTATGTCATGGAGTGCAGCCGGGAAGGGGCTGTGCTCCATTTTTAATATGCAGGAGGCATACAATCTTCACGATTTGGCAACCTATTCGCTATAACGGGAACGGATTTCGCAATTGGATGATTATGAGAGCGGTAATACGGTTAAGGAAGCTTGTTGAATTCAAATTAGGCTTGGAGGGTATCCATATGAGTGAAAAGAACGCACCATTTACAGGCGGGCCTACCTTGAACGATGGAGTAACTATGCCGTGGCTGGGTCTTGGCGTATGGCAGACCAAGGATGGCGAGGAGGTTATCCGTGCGGTGAAGTCTGCGGTGGAGACGGGGTACCGCAGTATTGATACGGCCGCCGGCTATAACAATGAAGAGGGTGTAGGGCAGGCAATCCGTGAATGCGGAGTCCCCCGGGAAGAGCTGTTTATTACTACCAAGGTCCGCAACCTGGATCAGGGGTATGAATCGACACTGAAGGCCTTTGAAGTCAGCCGCAAGAAGCTGGGCCTGGAGCAGGTAGATTTGTATCTGATCCATTGGCCGGTGGCCGGTAAATATAAAGAAACCTGGAAAGCGCTGATCCATCTGCAAAAGGAAGGACTGGTCAAATCCATCGGGGTGAGCAACTTCCAGCCGCATCATCTGGAGGATATCATCGAGGACAGCGGCGTGGTGCCGGTGGTGGACCAGGTGGAATTCCATCCGCTGCTGACCCAGCGTGAATTGCTGAAGTATGCACGGGAGCATGATATCCAGCTGGAAGCCTGGAGTCCGCTCATGCAGGGGAATCTGGACCTGCCGCTGCTGAAGGAATTGGCAGAGCGTTACGGCAAGACGGTAGCACAGATTGTTCTGCGCTGGGATCTGCAGCAGGGTGTCATCACCATTCCGAAGTCGGTCCATCAGGAGCGGATCATCGAGAACGCCGGATTCTTCGACTTCACACTCAGCGATGAGGATGTTAAAGCCATCGAGGAGCTGAATCAGAACCACCGCTTCGGCCCGGACCCGGATAATTTCAATTTCTAAGCTGACAGATAGAGCATTATAAGCTGTAGATGCACAGAGCGGTCTCCTCAAGGGGGGGCTGCTTTTTGTATTTGGCGGCAGTGTAGCATTTTTTTTTTAGGACTATTCATTTAAAATTTTTATGTTATAATCGTAATTATTACGATTAAAGACATGGAGTTGAATGCCATTATACGAACTTTGTTGCAACGCTTATTGCAGCTCATTCCTGTGCTGCTAGGCATCTCAGTCATAACCTTTGCGCTGATGCACCTAACCTCAGGTGATCCTGCAGAGATTATGCTGCGTGCTGATGGTATTAAGCCTACATATGAAGCCATTGAGGCGGCAAGAATTGCACTGGGTCTGGATGGACCTGTATATATGCAATATGTTCATTGGTTGTACCGTGTGCTCCACCTCGATCTGGGCATATCCTACAGCAGCAATCGTCCGGTATTCACAGAGCTGATGAACCGTTTCCCGGCTACTGCGCTGTTGAGCGGCTGTTCCTTATTGGCAGCTATTCTTATAGCTCTGCCTATGGGGGTAGGCTCTGCACTGTATCCGGGAAAATGGTTTGACCGGCTGGGAAGAGTATGTGCTCTGTTTAGCGTATCAATGCCAGGCTACTGGCTGGGTCTGCTCCTGATTTATTATGGTTCAGTGAAGCTGAAGCTATTACCTGTAACAGGAATGGATGGGGTCTCCAGTGTCATTCTGCCTGCTTTTACACTTGGGTTTGGCATGGCGGGGGTGTACATCCGTTTGATTCGTTCCAGTCTGCTGGACGTTCTGGCTACGCTCTACATCAAGGCGGCGAGGGCCAAGGGGCTGCAGGAATGGAGAGTCATCACCAGACATGCGCTTCGTAATGCACTGCTTCCGAGTCTTACCTTACTTGGGGTTAACATAGCAGGGCTTCTCGGCGGTTCTGTTGTTGTAGAGACTATATTTTCCTGGCCGGGGATTGGAAAGTATGTGATTGAGGCGATTTTTGCAAAAGACTATATTGTCATTCAGGGTTATGTATTATGGATGGCTGTCGTCGTTGTTCTGATTAACCTGGCAGTAGATTCACTGCATCTGATGCTGGACCCACGAATCAGGCTGCGGTGACGCTGTAAAAGGAGTAAGGTATTATGTTTCGAAGTAGCTTATTTAAGAATAACGGAGCGAAGCTCGGGACAGGGATTATCCTTTTGTTCATTGGCGCCGGACTCTTTGCCCCCTGGCTCTCTCCTTCTGACCCGCTGCAGATTCACATGGAGCATAAGCTGAGTATGCCTTCCTGGGATTATCCGCTGGGTACGGATCATCTGGGGCGCTGTGTGCTATCCCGTTTAATCTATGGGACAAGAACTACGCTTTACTATTCATTTGCCGTTTTGACTGTAGTTTTTGCTATTAGCATCCCCGTTGGTTTACTGGCTGGTTACGCTGGCGGCAAAATTGATCAATTGATTATGCGGATCATCGACATCTTACTTGCTTTTCCCAGCTTAATTCTATCGCTTGCGATTACAGCCATGTTAGGCCCCAGTATGAAGAATCTGTTAATCGCTTTTGCAGCCGTCTGGTGGACAGGCTATGCCAGAGTGATCCGCAGCCTGGTGCTTCAGATCAAGGAAGGCGGATATATCGCAGCCGCCGCAGCGTCGGGCACTTCCCATTTGCAAATTGTGCTCAGGCATATCCTGCCGGTTGCGGCGCGGCCCATTCTGGTTCTGGCTTCTATGGAGACGGGTACAATTATGCTCTCGATTGCGGGCTTGTCCTTCCTTGGTCTGGGAGCCCAGCCGCCTACACCGGAATGGGGGATGATGCTGAACGACAGCCGTGCCTATATTCAGACTGAGCCGCGGCTCATGCTCTTCCCAGGAATGGCCATCCTGCTGGCAGTTCTGGGCTTCAATCTGTTGGGGGAAGGCTTGCGCCGCTCAGCGCGTGATTACGATACCCGGGAGGTGAGTGTCCGGTAAATGAACAATGAATCCACCCTGCTGAAGGTTAGTCACTTATCGACCAGCTTCCATACCGGAAGTCAGCAAGTCAGGGCTGTAGAGGATGTCAGTCTCGAAGTGAGGTCCGGGCAGATTGTTGCTCTGGTTGGCGAGAGCGGCAGCGGGAAAAGTGTTACGGCGATGTCTATTCTGGGACTGCTAGATCCTCCAGGCGTCATTGATAGCGGAGAGATATGGCTTCGCGGCCACAACCTCAGGGAGTGCTCTGCCCGCCAGCTAAGGAAGCTCCGGGGAACAGAAATGGCGGTTATTTTTCAAGATCCCATGAACGCGCTGAATCCGGTGCTTCCGGTTGGAAGGCAGATCATGGAGACGATCGCCCTGCACCGGCAAGTCACTGGGCAAGAAGCAAAGCAACTGGCTATGAAGCAGATGCAGCAAGCGGGCCTTAACGATCCGGCGCAGCTATTTAGTAAATATCCTTTTCAAATTAGCGGCGGGATGTGCCAACGGGTGATGATCGCTATCGCGCTGGCTTCCGGGGCAAGCTTACTTATTGCAGATGAACCTACAACGGCTCTGGATGTAACCATCCAGGCACAGATACTTACGGAGCTGGACCGGATCAGACGGGCGAATCATATGGGCATCCTGCTCATTACGCATGATCTCGGCGTTGTCGCCGAGCTTGCAGATTATGTATATGTGATGAAATCCGGAAGGATTGTGGAATCAGGCAACGTCTTTGACATCTTTTCACGTCCAGTGCATCCCTACACTAAATACTTAATGGATTGCAGATAACAACTATAGAATTATATGTTCTACGGGGGAGGTGGTGATCCATGAAGCTGCTGGAGGCGGTAAGCCTGAATAAGAAGTATGGAATGAAAAGGGGGTGGTTCACATCTGAAGCAAGGAGTGTACAAGCTGTGAATGATGTGTCCTTCAGCCTGGAGAGCGGAGAAACCCTGGGACTGGTGGGTGAAAGCGGCTGCGGGAAGAGTACCTTAGCCAGACTCTTGCTGGGACTGGAGAAACCGTCCTCTGGAAGAATGCTGTACCGGAGTATGGATTATACAGATTGGAGCTTCAGCGAGATGCTTCAGATCCGCAGCAGGATGCAGATGGTGTTCCAGAACAGTCTGGCTTCCTTTAATCCACTGTTCACAGTAGAGCAAATTATCGGAGAGCCTCTGCGGAACTACGGGGAGAGGAAAGCCGGCGCGCGGAGAATTCTGGTAGCTGACACGCTTGAGCTTGTTGGACTTGAGCAGAAGCACATTCATAGCTATCCGCATGAACTCAGTGGCGGCCAGCAGCAAAGGGTAGGAATTGCCAGAGCTATTGCACTGCGCCCGGAGCTGATCATCTGTGATGAACCGTTCTCCAGTCTCGATGTTACCCTGCGTAAGCAAATGATGGATCTGTTGCAGGCATTGAAGCGGGAGCTGGGATTAAGCTACGTGTTCATTACACATGACTTGTCGGTCGTTAACCGTTTTTGCGACAGTGTGGCTGTGATGGTTCAAGGGGAAATTGTGGAGAAGCAATCAGGTGAGGGGCTCATGCAGCAAGCAGACCACCCTTATACACGGAAATTGCTCTCCTCGATACCTGTGCAAGACCCCCGCTTAAGGAGAAAAGATAGAGAAAAGGAGTACAGAGAATGAGAGCCAGCTCAAAGTCAAAAACTGTATTAACAACATCACTATTCATCCTGCTTCTTGTAATAATAATGGGGATATCAGGTTGTAGTCATTCTGATAGAGCAGCCCAAACCTCTGAATCCGGGGACAAGGCAATCACTGTTGCCATAGCGGCTGATACCGGTCTTGACCGGCTGGATGCCGGGGCCTATGACGGTTCGATGAATGTACATGCGATGATATACGACGGATTAGTGGAGTATGGCGAGAAGGGCGAAATCTTGCCCTCGCTTGCGGAGTCATGGGACATCTCTGAGGATGGGAAGGGATATACCTTCCATCTTCGTCAGGGGGTCAAATTCTCAGATGGTACGGAATTTAATGCGGATGCGGTCAAGTTCTCCTTCGAACGGTGGGTTAAAGATCCGGCCAATTCGCTGAATGTAGCTACCGCCATGGAATCTCTTGAGGTCGTAGACGAGCATACGATTACTATGACATTCAACAAAGCGTATTATCCGTTCCTGACCGAGCTATCCTTTGCAAGACCGGTACGGATTATCAGCCCTACCGCAGTGGAGCCAGCAGGTGATATTAACGGTACATTCGTCCGGGCGATTGGAACCGGTCCTTGGATGGCAGAGAGCTATAAGACGGATCAGGAAGCCGTGCTGGTCAGAAATCCTAATTATTGGGGAGAGATGCCGAAGCTGTCCAGAATTATTATGAAGGTCATTCCTGATCCGCAGTCCAGGGTACTGGCGCTGCAAAGCGGGGATGTGGATATTGCCGGGGGACAAATGGGGAAGCTTCCAGTCGAAAGTGTACCCGTGATCGAAGCGGATTCCTCACTAACTCTGCAAAAATCACCAGGAACAAGCTCGCATTTCATGATTTTTAACTATAATACATCTGCTCTGCAAGACCTAAATGTCCGCAAAGCGATTAATTTGGCGATGAACAAAAAAAGCATTGTGAACGATCTTATGAATGGTATTGGACAGGAGGCCAAGGGCTTGTTCCCGCTGACCGTTCCCTATGTCACAGAGTCCAATAACACATGGTACGGCTTCGATCCCGAGGAAGCGAAGCAACTGCTGGCCACTGCCGGCTATAAGGATTCGGATGGAGATGGAATTGCCGAGAAGGACGGAAACCCGCTTGAGTTCAATTTCGTGCTGCAGCAGGCGGAATATCCGGAATGGAAGACCATCAGTGAGCTGATTCAATCGGAACTTAGGGAGATTGGCATTGACGTCAAGCTTCAGGTGCTTGAGCCGAATGCTTATTATGATGCCTTATGGACAAGCAAAGCCTACGATCTTATCTTGTACCGTACCTATGATGATGCCTATAATCCGCATTCATTCCTGTTGTCCCTGTTCCACCGAACCACTGAAGCACCTGCTGTGGTATGGTCTGATGCGGAGCTGGAAGCACAGATTGATAACGCAGTCGGAGCCATGGATATTCAAGAACGTCAGAGTGCTTATGATTCCATATTTTTAAGCATGTATCAGGATGCAATGTTTGCAGCTGTGTATTTCCCTGATGACATATTGGCTGTAAATCATAGAGTGACCGGATTCAAGCCGGGGTACACCACGTTCACCCCTGTCTTTTGGAACCAGCTGGATGTGGACAGTAAATGATAAGATACAGTACTTGCCAAGAAGGAGCGAATGATAATGAGTATACAACAAGAGGTAGAACAGTATTGGGAAGGCGAAGCAGAGCTGTATAGTGAAGGAATCCAGAAGGAACTGAACGGCTTCCAGCGGGAGGCCTGGCTGAAGCTTATCCTCGATCATGCTCCGCAGAAGGACAGCCTGCATGTTCTGGATATTGGCTGTGGTCCCGGCTTCTTCTCCGTCATTCTCTCAAGTGCCGGACATTTGGTTACGGCCATAGATTGTACAGACAATATGCTGGAAGAGGCGCGTCTGCACTCCAGCCGGGAAGGAGTCGATGTAACGTTCCGTAAGATGGACTCGCATAAGCTGGATTTTGCTGCGGAGAGCTTTGATCTCATCGTGTGCCGCAATGTCACTTGGAGTCTTGCCCATCCGCAGTCAGCCTACAAGGAGTGGGCAAGAGTACTCAAGCCCGGGGGACGGCTGCTGGTCTTCGATGCCAACTGGAACCGTCATCTATGGGATGAAGAGATGGCGCGGAAGCATGCGGAGGATCAGCAAGCCTATATAGATAGGGGCTATGGTGAGCTTCCGCATCATAAGGATATAGAAGAAACTGACCGTCTGAGTCTTGCCTTGCCGCTGACCAGAGAGTGGCGGCCGAAGTGGGATGTGCAGGCACTCACAGAGGTGGGCTTCTCTGCTGTCTATACGGAAGAGAATCTGAACGGCCAGGTGTTGGATGAGCAACAGCAGGTCTTGTACCGGTCAACGCCGGTGTTCATGATTTGCGCTGAAAAATAAGGCGGACCGGCTTGCTAAAATGTAAAATAAAAATAGCGACTCTCTTTGATGAGAGCCGCTGTTTTTGGTTTGAAGCGGCATCAGCCGATCGACACATTGTATGTCTTCAGCCACAGGTTGACCTGGGCCAGATAAGCGAATAATTGCGGGCCGGACATCAGCTGGCCGAACCACGGCAGATTGGTGGAGGACTCTGGCGATGCGGCGATTTCTCTGATTTTGGCCGGATCAATGAGCGGGAGGATGGGGGAAGAAGGATCGTCCAGAATGCTTAGCACCTGTGAGCGCACCTTGTTCAGATAGGCAGGGTTATGCGTTTTGGGGTACGGGCTTTTTTTGCGGTAGAGCACATCGTCCGGCAGTACACCCTCCAGCGCCTTGCGCAGGATGCCTTTCTCCCGGTTGCCTACCATCTTAATCTCCCATGGAATGTTAAAAACATATTGCACCAGCCGGTGGTCACAATACGGAACGCGTACCTCCAGTCCCACGCCCATGCTCATCCGGTCCTTACGGTCCAGCAGGGTCGGCATGAAGCGGGTTATGTTGAGATAGGACATCACCCGCATCTGTGCCTGTTTGCCGGTCTCGCCGTCAAGCTTCGGTACCTCAGCCACCGCATCGCTGTACCGGTCTCCTAAATATTCCAACGGACGTATCCACTCCCGGATTTCCGGCGATAATAATCCGGCACGCATATTGGGGGCCACTGACCAGGGGAAGGTACCGGAAGATAACATCTCCTCACGGTGGAACCAGGGATAGCCGCCGAAGATTTCGTCTGCTGCTTCGCCTGAGATGGCTACTGTAGCCTTCTTTTTGATCTCTTGGCAGAACAAATAGAGTGAGGAATCCACATCGGTCATCCCTGGCAAATCGCGGGAGTACAGGGCATTATCGAGAGCGGCTACCAGCTCCGGTGTGTCAAAAGCGATAAAGTGATGATTCGTGTCCAGCTCGTCGACCATCCGCTGAATCCAGGGACCGTCGGCTCCGGGCTGGAAGCTATGGCTTTTGAAATGCTTATCGTTGTCTACATAATCGACGGAGAAGGTATCGACCCGGCCCTGGCCGGTCCGCTTGTAATAATCTACGGCAAGCGCAGTCAGGGCGCTGGAATCGAGTCCGCCGGAGAGCAGCGAGCAGACCGGAACATCGGAGATCAGCTGGCGCTCCAGCGTATCCTGAAGCAATTCACGCACCCGTGCTGCCGTCGCATCCACGTTATCGGTATGCTGGACGCTCTCCAGCTTCCAGTAAGCATAGCTGCGGATTCCGCTGCGGCTGTAAATCATGGCAGACCCAGGGCGAAGCTCGAATATATCTTTGTAAACCCCTTGTCCCGGAGTCCGTGCCGGACCGATAATGAAAATCTCGGCGAGGCCCTCCGGTCCGACCTTCGGCTGGACGAGGGGATGCTGCAGCAGCGCTTTGGGCTCGGACCCGAAGACGAAGACATCATCGACTTGGCTGTAGAATAACGGCTTCACGCCCAGACGGTCGCGGGCCAGGAATACCTGATCACGTAAGCTGTCCCAGACGGCAAAGGCGAAGATGCCATTGAGCTTCTCCGTGCAATCCGGCCCCCATTCGATGTAGGCATGCAGCAGAACCTCGGTATCGCATTCCGTGAGAAAATGATGCCCGCGCTGCTTCAGCTCTTTTTTCAGCTCAGGGGCATTATATAGCTCGCCGTTATATACTATAGCGTATAACTTATCCTCATGGCGGGCAATCATCGGCTGTGCACCGTTCTCGGGATCGATGACGCTGAGTCGGCGGTGTCCGAAGGCAATAGGCCCTGAAATCCAGGTTCCGGCTGCATCCGGTCCGCGGTTGGCTAACGTTTCGGTCATTCTGACGAGCAGCTGCGAGTGCCCGGTAAGATCACCGCGCCACTGGACAAATCCGGTTATTCCGCACATGTCTGATTCATCCTCTCTTTTGTGCGATTGTTGTCTGTCCTTTCTTTTTTGCCAAGTAATACAGATATATGCCGATTGAAGGGATAAAATGTATGTCCTTATCCGAACACTAGGGGAGAGGGAAATTTGCCAGGAGGGATGATGACAAGTGTATTACATTAAAGACGCCAAAATCCGCAGAATGACTGACTATGACGGCGCGCCTTGCGCAGAGGTTGGCGTATTGCCTGGAGCTGTGGGCGATTCCGCACTGCTGGTGTATATTGTTGAGGATCAGCGTGAGGAGGGCTATGAAATTGTCCGGATTCTGACGAATGATGCGGATACGGCCACCGACTGGTTCGACAATAATCTGCATGATGCCTTCAAGGACGTTACGGTCAGCGGCTTCACCGGCAGTACGGTGATGACCCCGGAGGATGAACGCTCCAAGTTCCAGCGCGAGCTGCTGATCTTCGGCGATCTGAAGCGGCAGCTGGGCGAGCACTTCCGGCAGCTTCCCTGATTGACCATAGAGCAGGAGGCTTTCCGTGACAGCGGTTGCGGGAAGCTTCTTAACTGGAAGAGTTTGGTCTTGCTAATTCTGCTGAATCAGGTATAATGAATAACGTTGCGTTAATACATATCTCTTCAAAAGCTTCAAGTGATACAACGTTATCCTACATGTCCCGGTAGCTCAGTTGGATAGAGCATGCGCCTTCTAAGCGCACGGTCGGGGGTTCGAATCCCTTCCGGGACGTCAAAACAGCAGCCTTCCTTCGGGAGGGCTGTTTTGACGTCCGGGGATGAGAACCCTTGGCGCCAGCCGGGGACGTTGGAGCATAAGCTTCGTTAGGATTACTTCGCAATCAGCCCGAATGGGCTGTATCCCTTCCGGGACGTCAAAACAGCAGCCTTCCTTCGGGAGGGCTGTTTTGACGTCCGGAGGATGAGAACCCCCTTTTTATTTTGAGTAGGATCAACGTGGGCACTTGGGTGGACGCTCCGCGAACGGACCGTTGTTCCAATCGCTGTTGTGTCCAGATTTTATGTATTCCCCTTAGCGGTGAAAATCCGGACACAAAGGCGACCGCTATCGCTTTTACACAATCGTTCCGTCCGCTCCACTGTTTAAGCGGGGTGCAAAATACATAACAATCCAAAAAAGCTCAAAAACCATCCATTCCCAAGGAGCGATCTTAGTACGCTCAATTTAGAACGGACCAATTGACTCTAAATTTACTGAATGCGGCCCAAATGAGCGAATGAGGTGCATAAGTGCTCCTGAATTCATCAGATGTGAGCAAAATGAGCAAATGAGGGGCACAAGTGCCCCAGAATGTGCCGGAAGTCAGCGTCGAGCGGAAATGAGGGGCATTAATGCCCCTAGTGTATAAGTACACTTGAATTCTCTTGAATTCAGAGGATGCCCCCTGGAGTGGGCAGATGGAGAAGGGAGAGTAGCTGTGCAAGCTACACGGACCCGCATAGGTTCCTGCTCATTCATCCCATAGAGCAGGTATGTTCTTAAACGGATGTAGACTCAGCGCGTCTACATCCGCTCCGGCTTAGGCAGACCGAGTACGTCGAGAGCTTCACCCAGCGTATCGGTGAAGCTCCGGGTCAGCCACAGGCGGAAGGTGATGCTGGCTTCCCCGCCCTTAAGAATCGGGCAAGCCGAGTAGAAGTTACTGAACAACGACGCCAGGGAATAGGCATAGTTACAGATCGTATTCGGCGTAAGCTCCCGGCTTGCTGTATAGAGTGTGTCTTGCCACATGCTGAGCTGTCTCAGCAGGGCAAGCTCAGCCGCTTCGAGCTGCGCCGGGAACAGCGGGACCCCGCCAACTTCAGAATCGCTAGCGCCGAACTCGCCCACACCGGACTCGCTGACACCGCTCCCGCCACCCGCCGCAGCGGCCTTACTAAGCACGCGCTGCGCCCGGGCATAGGCGTACATCAGGTAGACGCCGGTGTTGCCTGAGATTTCCATTGCCTGCTTGAAGTCGAACACAATCTCGGTGCCCAGATTGAAGCGCAGCAGGTAGTAACGGATGGCAGCGGTGGCGATGAGCCGGCTGGACAGGCCGTTTTTGTCCGAACGGGTGGATTCAATCATGTCTTCCATGAGCCGGACGAGCTCGGTTACCTTAATGCCGATTCCCTGGCGCCCGGACATGGCGTAGGAGCTTTTGCCGCTGGAGGTATCAATGCCCAGACCGGCCGCAGAAGCGGGACTCAGCGAAACTACCCCATAGCTGACATGATGCAGCGCGTCTGCCTGCGCACCGAATCCCAGTGCCTGGAGCGCCTGCTTGACCATCAGCTGCGGATATTCCTGCCGGTAATCAATGACGTTCACGACCTGGTCCGCCCGTCCAAAAGGCAGAGCCTGTCCGCTCAAACCGGTCGTCCACAGTCCGCTCTGAAATTCGCTGTAGCTAAAGTCCTTCTCCAGCAGTCCGAACTTCCACAGATGATAGGCGATGTCCTTGGCGGTATAGGTCAGAATTCCGTTCGAACGAACCAGCACCTTATCCTTCTGATGCTCCTCCAGCGTGTCTGGTGTAGCATCTTCAGCGGGTTGCTTCAGAATCCAGCAGCCTGCCAGCTTGCCTTCCGTCTCCTGCACGAAGATCTCCGTCTGCGACAGCAGCTCGAACGCCGAAGCCCAGAAGCCCTCCTTCAGAATGCTGCTCTCCCACACCAGCAGATCGTAGTCAATGCCGAACCCCCGCATCTCCTCCACATGCTCTTTCACGATCTGCCCGGCGACGAGGTTGCCAATCCAGGCGGTGTTGCCGTGGCCTTCCTCCAGCGCATGAAGAATTTCGGTCCGCTTCTGCACCATCTCCGGCTGCTGCGCGTACGTTTTGTTAATCTCGGCATAGATGTCCCAGCAGTAATCTCCGAACCGCATATGCTCTCCCGCCAGCGGAACATTCAGCAGACCGGCTACGGTGTCTGCCAGCTGATTGCCGAGATCATCCACGTAGTTGTGCACCTCAACGGTATGGCCGGTCGCCCGCAGTACTCTCACCAGTGCGTCCCCGATACAAGAGTTTCTCAGGTGTCCAATGTGCATACTTTTATTCGGGTTGACCGAGGTATGCTCTACAATCACTTTCGACCCTCCCGCATGCTGGGGCAGCGTGAAATTCCCCTTCGCCCGTGCCCAGGCCTGCCAATCCAGATACATATTAATAAACCCCGGTCCAGCCACCTCGGTTCTCAGCACCAGTCCGTGAACAGAGCCCGAAGCTTCAAGCTCGGCAACGATCAGCCCGGCGATAGCCAGTGGAGCTTTGCGCAGGGGGCGGGCCAGCTGCATGGCGATATTGCTGGAATAATCCCCGTGGTCGGCACTCGCCGGCTGCTCCAGGGCAACATTTACTTCAGCGATGGCGGGCACGCCCAGGGTTAGCGCGATTTTGTGAACAGACTGCTTCAAGCTCTCTTGGATTAGCTCACTTAGCATTGGCATGAATAACAACCTCCTGAATAAAATAACGACAAAAAAAGCCTTCATCTCCTAAGAGACGAGGCTTCTGCGCTCGCGGTACCACTCTCGTTGCTAAACCTCACAGTTCAGCCACCTTACAGGTTAACGGTCCTCAGCCGGGGCTTCCTACTCTCAGGGTTCAGAAGTCCATCTCACGGGTGCGCTTCATGGTTCTAATCTGTACCGGCTTCCACTAACCCGGCTCGCTGGGGACTAGATATAAGACCATTACTCTCCCGGTCATCGATTGAATATGGATTTGTATCAGTATAGCGAATTTCTGGGAGAAAGCAAGAGCGGATTACCTTGTAGCAGGAGTTCTCCGGTTAAGAATTACACGTCACTAGGCGCCCCTGTCAGATTCTTGATGTCCGTTGAACCATAAATCAGCAACAGAATTACAATGATCAGCAGGAGTCCGCCGGCAAATCCTTCTCCGTCAAAACTGTCCATAGCCCCGTCCCTCACTCTCAATTCCGGATGTGTTCAGATGTTCTCGGCTTTCTTTTTCAAAGCGGTCATGATCTCGTTCAGCGTCAGGCTGCTGTTGTCATCGAGGAAGCTAACCAGCTTATCGACATTGTCACTACTTAGCTCGCTTAAGGTTTTATATTTGCCTACCAGACTGACGAACAGCGACGCGTCCGTATACATCTGGATAGAGTCTACTTTCAGCTTGCCGGTCAATAGAAGTGCAGCTACGGCGAATTCAAGCCCTTTAGGTGTCTGGGTTTTGGAGCTGGACGCTGTTTTTTTGGCGGCGGGCTTTTTTCCTTTTCCTGGAGGGGGCATGGGAGTCCCTTCTTCCGTTCGGCGTTCGTATGCAGAAAGCGCAGCCCATGGGCGGTCTTTCTTCCTCATTCAAGGATATGCGTGCCTGCGGTCATTGGTGAATAGGCTCAGGCCTGTGTCCACACCGTTACAGGAAAGTCCGAATATGAATATATCGTACTTTGACACTAGAACTTCAAGGGAGGACGAGACAGGATGGCGATTTTGTCAACGGGACCGATAGAGAACAATGCCGTTTCGGGAGTCAGACCTACGCAGACGGTGACGGTAAGAATAGTGAAGCGGAGTGCCCCGGGCAGCGCTACTATTAGTATTCAAGGGTATGTGCTGGGCACCACCAGAACGCTGTATGTCAGTGAGGTGATTGAGGTTGCTCCGAATCAAGTGGTAACCCGGGATTATTTTGCCGATCTGAATGCTTATGAATTTGTGTTCATCACTGGAGAAGTAGACGAAGATGAGCTCGGAATATCCGTGTGGGGCAAGACATCAACCGGCCAGCTGGTGAATGCACACCGTGTAGTGACGCATGAGAAATTAAGCTCAGACGTATAGAGGGTTAGGGTATTATTCTGGACTTGCCAGTTGTAAAATGAAACAGGGACCTTTCAGAGCTACTCGCTCTCAGAAGGTCCCTGTTTATATTGCAAATAGAGCAGAACGGGCTACAACAGGTTGTTCAACTCAGATCGAGAGGATTTCACGTATATCATGCTCGCTCAGGCTCGACAACGCCTCCTGCCCCGGCTGGATCACCTCGTCAATCAGGTTTTTCTTTTTCTGCTGCAGCTCGTACATTTTATCCTCCACCGTACCCTGGGCTACCAGGCGGATGACCTGGACGATCTTTTTCTGCCCGATCCGGTGGGCGCGGTCGGCGGCCTGCTGTTCGACCGCAGGGTTCCACCACAGGTCATAGAGAATGACCGTATCGGCGCCGGTCAGGTTGAGGCCGGTGCCGCCCGCCTTCAGCGAGATCAGGAACAGTTCACGCTCGCCTTCATTGAAGCGGCTGCATAGCTCAACCCGCTGGGAGGCCGGGGTCTGTCCATCCAGATAGAAATGCGGAATCCCGAGCAGCGCCAGCTCGCGCCCGATCATGCCGAGCATCTGCGTGAACTGCGAGAAGATCAGCATCCGCTTGCCGGAGCTCCGGCATTCGTCGATAATCTCCAGTAGCTGCTCGAATTTGCCGGAGCCTCCTGTGTACCCGTCCACGAACAGGGCGGGATGGCAGCACAGCTGGCGCAGCCGGGTCAGTCCGGCCAGCACCTTGAGCCGGCCGTTCCCGAAGCTGTCGCTGTCCAGATGCTTAAGCGCTTCTTTGCGCAATCTGGCCAGGTAGGCGACATAGAGCCGTTTCTGCTCCGGCAGCAGCTCGGAGGCCTGGAGGGACTCGATTTTGTCCGGCAGCTCCTTCAGCACATCGCTCTTCAGGCGGCGCAGCAGGAAGGGGCGGGCGCGCCTGGCGACCGTCTCCCGGGGAAGGTCATGGAACGCCTTCTTTCCGGGGAACAGTCCAGGGAAAACGACACTGAAGATCGACCACAGGTCCTCCAGTGCATTCTCCACCGGCGTACCGGTCAGCGCAAAGCGGTAGCGGGCCTGAAGCAATCTGACCGCTTGCGAAGTCTGGGTCTCATGATTCTTAATCATCTGCGCTTCATCCAGAATGAGCGTATGGAACGACTGCTTGGCATACTCATCCACATCTCTGCGCAGCAGCGGGTACGAGGTGATGATGACATCATGCCCGCCCGTATTCCGCAGGGCCCGGCTGCGTTCACCGGCGGTGCCGTCGGCAATGACCGCCTGAAGCTCCGGGGCAAAGCGCTTCAGCTCGTTAAGCCAGTTATAGAGCAGGGAGGCCGGCGCCACAATAAGCGCAGGTACGCCGCTCTGCCGGATGTCTTCCCGCATCGAGAGCAGGAAGGTGATGCTCTGCAATGTTTTGCCAAGGCCCATATCGTCCGCCAGAATCCCGCCGAAGCGGTAATGGGCCAGCGTCCTCATCCACTGGAAGCCGTACTGCTGGTAATCCCGCAGTACGGGAGCCAGACTCTCCGGCACTGGGAAGTCCAGATTTTCGGGACTCGCCATGTTGGCCAGCAGCCGCCGGAAGGAGCGTCCGGTCTCGATAGTCTGCCCCTGGAAGGTGCCTGCATGGAGATGGAGGGCACGGACCAGCGGCAAGGAGAACTCCGTACTCCGGATATCCACGCTGCGGACGCCGAGCTCGTTCATCAGCGCGATAATCTCCTGGAACTCAGCGGTATCCAGCGGGAGCAGAGCTCCGTCCTTGAGCCGGTGATATTTACGTTTTTCCTGGAGAGATTTCAGGACCGCGGTAATGTCATTCTCCGTGATGCCCTCCATGGCGAACTTGAAGTCCAGCCAGTCGGTCTTCTCGTTCCAGCTCAGGCTGACCTTGGGCGCTGCATGCTCCGTAAGCACCCGCTCCTTGACCGCAGTGGTCGCATAGACCTGAAGCAGCGGTTCCAAGAGCGGGATGGTATGGTGCAGGAAGTCGAATTCCCCGTCCTCGTCACGCATGATATATCCGCTCTCCGTCCGCGAGAAGGACTCATGGGCCATCAGGTCCAGAATCCGCCGCTCCGCTTCCCCGTCCCGCATCAGAATGACCTCGCTGCTCCGCTCATGCGCCTTCTCCTCCAGCGGATTGATGACAATTCCGCCGTACTGGAATTCCAGCCCGGCCAGCAGCCGGTCCCTTACCCGGTCCAGGTAGAGTCTGGCGTGTAGCCGGGTCTGGACGATCCGGTCCGCGATGGCGTCGGCAATGCTTACTCTGCCCAGCTTCTTCAGGCCGGGTATGACCCTGTCCATGAAGGGCTCCATCTGCTCAGGCGCAATCGCCAGGCTATCCCGCCGGCTGCTGCTGAGCATCCGCTTCAGCTCTGCGAGACGCCCGCATTCCTGCGCCGGGAGCTTCAGCAGCCTGCCTTCGGTCAAGACCAGCCCGTAGCTCTCCAGAATCGTAAGCTGCTCAAGCCCCCGGACATCCAGCCGGTAGCCTTCCTCCTGTGCCTGGTCGAACTGGAAGCTGAGCGGCAACGGCTCCTCCGAGACCGACAAGCGGTCAAGTTGAAGCTGTCCATGCTGAAGGCGTACGGCAGGCGCGGCTTCTAGCAGGGGGTACAGACTCTTCCAGAAAAAAGGGGCCACCGGCAGCAGCCGGTCATTTCCCGGATGGCTGGAGCCAGTAGCATACGGATTGTTGAGGCTGTTGTAGACCTTCTCATTCTGCATGATCTCAATCAGCTTCAGCAGGACCTCATTATCCTCCTTGGAGAAGCTGTGCAGGGCGGGATCATAGCTGAAGTGCGCTGTGAACTCAAAAGGCTCACCCCGGCGAACCTGCTCCAGAAAAGGTCTGATCTTCTGCGCGATATAGAGGCGCTTGGGGCCCAGCTTCACTTCGATTCCAAGCATCGTGCTGCTGTAGCCGAAGCTGAAGGGCCGGCAGATGAACTCGACCTGGAGCGGTGTCCGCAGGTCGATATACGTGCCGGCACCGCTTGGCAGCTGCCGCCCTCCGGTGAATATTCCGAGCATGCTGTTCACCAGCTGCCGGTCTGCGCTTCGCTCCTTGTGCTCTGCCCCGGAGAGGGGAGAGCTGCCTTGCACGAGCGGCAGACTGCCGTCCCTTGCGGGATAAATCTCCTCCGCATCTGCCTGAATATCCGCCGCCTGGTCAGCTCCGGCCGCCCGGCTGCGGTAGAGGACCGCTACCAGCGCCGCCGCAATATGCTTGCAGAAGGGGCTGCCGTGATAGTAAGCCGGGCAGGTGCATTCCCCCTGCACATCCCCGTCACTGTCGATAATCAGCGCGATCTCATGGCTCTCCAGCCCATGGACCTCAGCGCGGTATTTGGAATATTCGTCTTCCTCGTTATGCTCCGTATAGACAAGATCCACCTTATGGGCATGATAATAAGCCGCTCCCTGGTCAAAAGCAGCATTGCCGCACAGCAGCTTGATTACCCGTTCCGGCACCTGATAACCCACGTATACTCACTTCCTTTTATTGCTTCTGTCTAAGCCACCCCCACGGGGGATATCGTACTTAAAGATTATCCATTCCCGCCGATCCCGTGCAGAATGAAGCTTATCGTCTGTTCAATCTCTGCCTCGTCATTCCAGTCCTGCTCCGGCATCAGCACCAGCCTTGTCAGCAGGTATCCGGCAATTGCGGAGATGGTAAAGCGGATAATCGCAGGAGTGGGCGCATCAATTACTTCACCTTCCGCCTTGAAGTGCTCGGTAATTGCAGTGACACGCGCCAGAACCTGCTCGAAGATATTTTCGGTCAGCTGCTCCTTCAGCGCAGGCTGGAAGGGGATCTCCTGAATGAGAATTTTGACGATCTTGAGATTCCTGCGGACGAACTCCAGCCGGTTCACCATGAAGGCCTTAAGGAAGGCTTCGTAGCTCTCGAACGGCACATCCAGCACACCGCTGAAGTTGCGCAGTACGAACGGGGCGATCATCCGGCTCATGGTAGGCACAACGATGGCGAGCAGGAGATCTTTTTTGGTCCGGTAATAACGGAAGATCGTGCCTTCGGCCACGCCGGCCTTCTGGGCAATCTCACTGGTGGCGGCCGCCGAGAATCCCTTCTCTGCAAAAACATCAATTGCCGCCCGCAGAATGGACAGCTGCTTGGGCGTGACCTGCTCCTTCTCGCTGAGGTCCAGCAGCTCCTGGACCCACTGGTCTTGCTCCAGCTGCCCCTGATCGGCAGCAGGGTTATTCTCCATCAATAGAACCTCCAGACTCTTGCAGTTCCTCCTAGTGTACCATAGCCTGTTCACCCTTTACATTCTGCGGTGCTTGCGCAGAGCCAGCACATTCAGCAGCATGAACAGCAGGGAGAAGCCGATCAGCATGAACACATCCCCGGCGATATCACTCCAGCCTCTGCCGCGTACCATGATATCCATCAGTGCCTGTGAACCGTAGTACATGGGAGTGGCAAGTCCAATGCGCTGGAGCCAGAGCGGCAGGGTATCCAGCGGGAATAATCCGCTCAGGAAGATCTGCGGCACAATGACCAGGGGGATGAACTGGATCATCTGCAGCTCGTTGGCGGCGAACGCTGAGAGCAGGGTGCCGAGCGTCAGCGCCGACATCGACAGCAGCAGCGTCATCAGCAGCACGTAGCCGAAGCTGCCCGTCATCATAATCCCCAGCACCTGGATGGAGAACCAGGAGATCAGCAGGGCCTGGAAGACGGTGAAGATGCCGAAGCCGCACACATATCCGGTGACGATCTCCCAGCGCTTCAGCGGGGTGGAGAGCAGACGCTCCAGTGTGCCCGTGGTCCGTTCGCGCAGGAAGGAGACACCGGCAATCAGGAAGACAAAGAAGAACACGAACACCCCGATCATAATCGGGCCGAAGCGGTCGATCGTCTTCATATCCTCCGCGCCGTAGAGGTAGCTGATCTGCGGCTGGAGCTGCCCGCCGCCCGGAGCTTGCGGCCGGAGGCTCTGCGCAGCTTCCTGCAATGCCATGATCACAGCACGGTTAGCCGCCGGATTGCTGCCTTCAAGGACAACAGCGGGAGCGTCTCCCTTCATTGTAAGGAGAGCATCGATGGCTCCCGCCTTCAGGGCGGCTTGCCCGGATGCTTCATCAGCATAGCTGGTAACCTCAGCCTGCTCGGCTTCCAGCGCTGAACTGAACACTGCCGCACCCCCCGAGACGCCGATCCTAGGCTCATAAGCTTCGCTGCCGAACACCAGGCTCATCAGGCTAAGCACCAGCAGGGGAGCGATGAACATCAGCGCCATGGTTCTCCGGTCATGGATGAACTGCTGCAGAATTCTCAGGGTAATAGCCCGGATTCTCATCGGCGTACACCTCCATAGCAGAGGAAGGCTTCCTCAATGCTGGCGGTGCCGGTGGCCTGAAGCAGTCCGGCCGGGGTATCAGCCGCCAGCAACACGCCGTCCCGGATCATCGCCAGCCGGTCACATTTCTCCGCCTCATCCATCACATGTGTGGTCAGCACAATCGTCGTTCCTTTGCGGTTCAGCGCCTTCAGCTCCTTCCAGATAGACTGGCGCAGCACCGGATCGATGCCAACGGTCGGTTCATCCAGCAGCAGCAGCGGCGGCTCGTGCAGCAGGGCAATCGCCAGGGACAGCCGGCGCTTCATGCCGCCGGAATATTGGTCCACCCGCTTCCGCAGATGCTCCTGCAGATTCACCAGCTCCATCACATCCCCGATCCGCCGTGTGCGGTTGCCACCCTTCAAGCCATACAGAGCAGCGAAGAACTCCAGATTCTCCTTGGCGCTAAGCTCCGTATACAAGGCATCCGACTGGGCCATATATCCGATCTGCTGGAGCATGGCAAGCTTCGGCATCCGCACCCCCAGCACGGTGACCTCACCGGAGGTTACCTCGTCTATGCCAGTAAGCAGCTTGACCAGCGTGGTTTTGCCGGAGCCGGATGGCCCCAGAATCCCGAAGGTCTCTGCCTGATTCACCTGAAGCGTAATATCCTTCAACACTGTTTTATCACCAAAAGCCCGGTTCACATGAGTAACCGCAATGACAGGCTTCCCCTCATCCATACCAATCTCCTCCATTCGCCATAATAATGAGTGAGCGCTCACTCATTATACTAATGATTCCCTGCTCAAAAGTAAATAAAATTGTAACGATTATCCGTTACTCCTGCTCTTGATCCGGGTAATAAAAGGGACATCCTATGGTTACCGGCATCCTGAAACCCAATTCACTAAAGGCGGTGGAATTATGGCAGGACATAAGCTGCTCCTTCCTCTGGCAGCTCTGCTGGCTGCGGCTGGACTTAGCGGCTGCGGCGATGCAGACAAGTCCGGCAGTGGCGGACGGTTTCATACCTTGGCAGACGAGAAGACGGAGGCAAGGCAATATTTGCCGGAGGATCTGCCGATTCCCGAAGGGGCAGGCATTACTTTTACCCAAGGTGAACAGTCAGAGGGGAAGAAATCCTCCATGCTGGTCTATCAGACGAAGGAGAGTATGGCCGCTCTTGGAACTACATATCAGAAGTATGTAAGAGAGAAGGAGCTGGAACTCGGGACAGAGATTGTCGACAGCCATAACCTGCTGATTACCGGCAAAGTGAACGGCTCTTATTCGTATTCTATTATTGGCAGTGCCTCGGAATCAGAGCGCGGCGGGAACGAGATTATCGTGACGTGGATTGGGAATTAACACAGGATTTACAATAGGCCGGTCCGGGAGGGTTCCCGGGCGGGTCTTGTTTGGTTTGGGCTTGTAATTATTTTTACAGTTAATATTTCCATAACATTCCTGCGCAACAGAATTGACACTCGTAGACGAAAATAACATTAGCAGTTACCTATAGGAAAAGGGTGAATCTAATTGAAGAATAGTAAATGGATCGGCGCGGCTCTGGCTTCTGCACTTCTCGTAACAGGGGGAGCTGTTAGTGTTCTGGCCACAAGCAGCCAAGTAAGTGCCGCAGCTGTGAACACAGCAGCCGTAGAGGGCAGCATGTCCTGGAGCATCAACGGTACGCCGGTTACACTCAGCACAATTAACAGCGGCGGATACAAGCTCTATTCATTAAGCCAGGTAGCCGCAGAGCTGGGAGCAGGACTTGTGCACGGCAGCAGCGGAATCCAGCTGAATGACAGCAAAGGTCTACATAGTGTGCAGCTCCAGCCTGGCGTGAAAAGCTATCAGGTGGATGGCGAAGCCCTGGAATTCACAGTGGCCCCGGTTGTACGTAACGGCAAAACGTATGTGGAGCTGACGAAGCTGGTTACGGCGCTTGGCGGTGAGCTTGCGGCCGATGCCCACACGATTCTGAGCTTTGCCCGGCCCGCCGGTTCATTTGATACCCTTCACTGGAGCGCTGACGGCAGCCTGATTGCGAATAGAAGCGACGCGGAATCCACCCTGCTCTATAAATTCACCCAGACTCCAGGCAACTATGATCTGTTCTCTTCCAGCGAAGGCGCGGTGGATTTCGCAGTCTCCGCCGACCAGCAGTGGGGCGCATTCAGCGATGAGACTGGCCAGCTGAAGCTGATCAACCTGTCCACCGGCTTAATCAGTCCGCTCGGCAAGGACACCAGCGTGAAGACAGATATCGTGTGGTCCAGTGACGGCAAGACGCTCTATTTCGTCCAGGGCGACAAGCAGGAGAAGCTGGCACAGATTTCAGTAGAGACCGGAGAGATCAAGGCTCTGCTTGAAGATAAAGTGGAGAACAAATCGGAGCTTCGCATATCGGCAGACGGCAAAAGTGCAGTATACATCGTCAACATCACCGGTACCGCGAAGAATGATGCCGACAGCACAGAAGATTCACTTACCGTAGACTTCAGCAAGGCTGGAGAACAGCTCTATAAGCTGGATCTTACGACCAAAGGTGCTAAGCCGGCAGCCTTGACTACTACGCCTGACAACAAGCTGTATCCTGAGATTCTGGCTGGCGGCAGCGTGACCTACCTGAGTGCAGATGCAGACGGCAATGCTGCTAACACGTTGAAGCTGATCACAGCAGACGGTAAAAGCACAGATGTCGCCCTCGGTGCAGAAGCGAACTGGTCCATAGGGGTTAGCACGGGCCTCGTTGTCTCCGGGACTACAGCGGACGGCAACACGGTAATTTACTCTATTGCAGGCAGTGCAGCTCCGGTTGAACTGTACCGGACAGCTGAAGATGTATCGGAAGTGGCGGTATCGGCAGACGGCAGCAAGCTGGCGATTATCAGCGACGGCAAGGTACTGGTCATTCAGAACGGCAAAGCGCTGCAATTGTCAGTCTCACCGGAAGCTGCTAATTAATTACAACATTTATCGGCGCACACCGCCGGGAGGAGAATTCAGACATGAAGATGTTCAAAAAATTCACAGTTACAGCACTTACCGCGGTGATCGCGGTTACCGCATCCTTTGCAGGGGCAGCCGCAGCAGCGGACAGCCTCAAGGGTAAAATCACCGTTAACGGTTCTACGGCCCTGCTTCCGCTGACGCTGCAGGCCGCTAAGGAATTCCAGAAGCTTCACCCTAAAGTAAAGATCGCCGCTTCCGGCAAGGGCTCCGTGACTGGACCGCAGGCCGTGAAGAAGGGGATTGCCGATATCGGAGCCTGCGACTGGGATGCCAGCATTGATGTTCCGGGCTTCAAGGCCTTTGACGGACAGGTGGCGAATAAGGTCGCTGTGATTCCTTTTGCAACCATCGTTAATAAGAATGTCGGAGTAGACAACCTGACTACAGAGCAGCTCAAAGGCATCTACGCCGGTAAAATCACCAACTGGAAAGAGGTCGGCGGATCGGATGCGAATATCGTAGTGATCACTCGTGCCTTTGGCTCCGGTACGCGCGTTAACTATCAGGCCAAAGCGCTGGGCGGCGGAGACATCGTGAAGAAAGAGAAGAACTACAAGGAAACCGGCTCCAGCGGCGACATGAAAACAGCTGTAGGTACAACGCCTAACGCTATCGGTTACATCGACCTTGTCTATGTAACGGGCGGCGATATCAAGGCTGTGAAGTTCAACGGTGTGGAAGCTAACACGGATAACGTAATCAACGGCTCGTACAAGATCTGGGCTTACGGCTACTACATGACGAAGGGCCAGCCGACCGGCGCGACCAAAGAATTCATCGAATATGTACAGAGCAAGAAGTTCCAGCAGGGCTCGCTTAAGAAGCTTAAGTTCATTCCAATCTCTGCGATGCAATCCTAAGATCGCTCAAGACAAGCAAGCATAATAGATTGATAGGTAACAGCGGCCAGCTCCGGGATATACGGGGTTGGCCTCTTACAGGAGGGAAAGTATGGGGGCACCGGTTCATAGCCTGAGCGCTAAGGCACAGACAAGCCTAGAGGAAGTTAAACGTAACACCAAGCGGCACCGCAGACATCTGCTGGGCAACAGCATCTCCCGTTATTATTTCTTATTCAGCATCCTTGCGCTCTGTCTTGTGCTGGGACTAGTTATTGTATTCATCGGCAAAACGGCGCTGCTGCTCTTCACCCGCATCTCCCCGCAGGACTTCTTCTTCTCGTTCAACTGGACGCCGGAAGAGGATGCCTTCGGCGCCGCCGCCTTCATCGTAAATACATTATCGCTTACCGCGCTGACGCTGGTCATTGCCGTGCCCATCTCGGTCGGGATGGCTGTGCTCTGTGCGGAGATTGCCCCGAATTGGCTGAAGAGCTTCATCCGTCCGGTGCTTGATCTGCTGGTCGGTATTCCTTCTATTGTATACGGCTATCTGGGCTTGACCGTGCTGCTGCCCTTCCTGCGCAGAGTCAGCGGAGAAGGTCTCGGGGACGGACTGCTTGCCGCCGCACTCGTGCTGGCATTGATGGTGCTGCCGACCATCTGCCGGATCAGCGATGATGCGATTGTCTCTGTTCCGCGCAAATACCGTGATGCCGCCTATGCGCTAGGCTCAACCCGCCTGCAGGTCATTATGCGCGTCGTTCTGCCCGCGGCCAGCCGGGGCATTATCTCGGCGGTCATTCTTGGCATGACCCGCGCAGTCGGGGAGACCATGGCGGTTGTGATGGTCATCGGCAATACGCCGCAGCTGGCGAAAAGCCTGTTCGCACCCACCTCGGTGCTGACCAGTAATATCGTGATGCAGATCTCCAACGTGGAGTTCGACTCCACTTGGAACTATTCCTTGCACATGATGGCCTTCCTGCTGCTGCTGATCTCGTTTGTACTCATTCTGATTATCCGGCTCCTGGGCCGCAAACGGAGGGATGCCTGATGAACGGATTCACGCGCACACGCCATACGGCCAGAGCCCAGCGGCGTAATAAACTGGCGACCATCGGCTTCTATACGCTGGGCGTTCTGGTCATGCTGCTGATCTTCTGGCTGCTGTTCACCATTCTAAGCAAAGGTTTGCCTTCGCTCAGACCCGATTTCCTGCTCAAGCAGCCGGAGGAGATCGATCCCGGCGGCGGGATTGGTCCCGTCCTGTTCAACTCCTTCTATATCCTGTTCATCTCGCTCCTGATCTCCGTTCCGATCGGGATCGGGGCAGGGATCTATATGGCGGAGTACGCGCCGGATAATGCCTTCACGGGTGCGCTGCGCATCTGCGTGGAATCCCTGTCCTCGGTGCCGTCCATCGTGTTCGGCCTCCTGGGCCTGGCGATCTTCGCCGAGTACTTCGGTGTTGGCTTAACGATCCTCGGCGGGGGCGTCAGCCTGGCGCTGCTGAATCTGCCGATGCTGGCCCGCGTCACGGAGGAAGCAGTGCGAGCGGTCCCCGGCGAGATCCGTGAAGCCGGCTACGCCCTCGGCATGACGAAGTTCCATGTCATCCGCAAGGTCGTCGTGCCGGTAGCCCTTCCGGCCATCGTCACAGGCGTCTGCCTGGTGGCCGGCCGCGCCTTCGGGGAGTCGGCGGTCATTATCCTGACCGCCGGGCTCAGCACCTCCGGCGAGATGTGGGACTTCAACCTCTTCTCACCGGGCGAGACGCTGGCTGTGCATCTGTGGTACGTGCAGTCTGAGGCCATCGTCGAGGATGCGCGGCAAATCGCGGATAAGTCTGCCGCTGTGCTGGTCTTTGTCGTGCTGCTGATCAACTTTATGTTCCGCTTCCCGCTGTGGCTGGGCAACCGCCGCCGGGGACGCTGAGAGGGATGCGGATGCGCGGATTCACGCTATCGCTATAACCCTGTAAGAACAGGCTGCTCTGCTATGGAAGTTTCATGGCGGGCAGCCTGTTTGCTGTGAAGGGGTTGGAGCTTCTGAGTGCTCCGGGAAGCGCTGAAACTCACCTCTAAATTTCCTGTTTCCCGGCCCTGATATGGTATAATTCGACTATAAAATACGTGCAGGCTGGACTAGCCTGTGCCCATGATAAGGACAAGGAGGCAGAACGCTGTGAGTACGCAGAAGAAGAGTCGCCGTAAGCCGAACCGGAAGCAGACGACCGAGTATCCCTTGAATACACCGCTGCCAAGGCCGGAGCTGCTAGCCATTCTGCAGGCAGCCGATGAGATTATCGCCGCCGGGAGGCGTACGCTTTTGGCCGAGATCCTGAAGGGCTCGAAGGAGAAGAAGCTGCTTGAACTCGGCTTGGATCACACTCCTGCCTATGGCTTCTTCCGCGAACTGACGATGGAGCAGATCATGGAGAAGGTGGATGTCCTCATCGAAGCCGGGTACCTGAAGACCGAGCTGTCCGGGAAGCTTCCCTTGATCGAGTTCACCGTCTACGGCTGGACCGTCCGGCGGGAGCGGGCGACGGAGGAGCTGCTGCGGGAGTGGGAGAACTGGCTGGACCAAGGGATCACGCCGGTCAGTATGGAGTATCTGAAGGACCGGAACCGGGGGATGATTCTGATGTTCCTGTTCAAAATCCTGTGTTCCGGTGACCGGAAATACATCCCTTTTTTACAGCAATGGCAGCCCATAGAGTTCAGGAAGGTACAGGCTGAGATCAGGCAGGTAATAGCAGACCTGAATGAGCGCGAACGGCTGGTGGAGATGGAGTGGCATGAGCTGCTGCGGGAACGTGCGCAATCACTGATTGTACGTTCGCGCGATCCAGTGCTGCTGCAGTGTGCGGAATGCGGCTATCCGTATGTATTCGATCACCTTGATTTTAGCTGCTACCGGGCAGATGGCATTTACTTTCCGGAGAAGTGTCCCGATTGCCTGCATCAGGAGGAGTCCTTACATGAATAGGCTTGAACTGCGAACGAAGGTACGCCATGTGGTCAATGAAATCGTTTCGGAGAAGGGTTTCGTAAGTCCCCTGGATGTATTCTTGAGGATCGGGAAAATCACTTCTAAGCTCGTAGAAGAGTGGCGCTTCGGAAGAGTGCCATATTTGGAACGTGTACTTCAGGGCAATCTGTCTCAATTCAGCTTTATCATGTCGCTGCTTCGCGAGAACGCGCGAGAGCTTCATTTGAAGCCGTCTTACACCGCCTATATGAGGTGGGGCAAAGGCCCAAAGCGACCGCTCCGCTTTTCAAAGTCCGGAGATCCCAATGTTGAGAAACATTACGCTACTCATTATGTGCCGGCTAAGCAGGAGGTACCTCGAAATCCATCGTTGACTAGTTGGAATATGCAGCCGAAGGGTGAGTAAGCAACATAATAAGAGGGGGACCTGCTAATGTTCAATACCGAACAAGTCAAAAGCTTTATTCTCCATCCGGAGCCGGCTGTGAGCAATACCGCTTTGAGGTATTTTGCCGACAGTTTCTTGTATGAGCACGATAATACGCTGATGCCGCTTGTGTTACAAAAGCTGAAGCAATGCAAGGATACCGAAGAGGTTCACCTGTTCCATGCCTATAAGTTCCCGCAGACCGAGGAAACGATCCGTGAGCTGCTGGCTTGGTACCAATCTCCTTCCACCCACTATAATACAAGATTTCTGGTGCTGGGAATTTTGAAGAATTGTGATCTTCGGCTATTGGACCCGTTCATGGAGTCTGTCCAGGAAATTCCGGAATGGAAAATTAAGGTTGATCAGAAGATTCGCCTCTCAAAGATGACAGACCAGGAGCTGTTGGACGAATTCAGCTTACATTTAACGGCCCCTGAGTCCGCATGATCTGTGGGCAGGCCTGGTCCGCCGAAATAAAGGAACTCCTGTGTTTGTGCCGGGTTCGCTGTTACTCGGGCATCCTCCCAGGCAGCCGGTTCAAGATGAACGAATTGACATGTAGCCACCAGCAGATGTATCCGGACTGAGGGTACGCTATTCGCCGAAAAAACCAACTTTTCTGTCTTAAACGGACTCAGAGGACGTTAAACTGTTCATTTGAGCAGAAAATGCGAAGAAACAGGTTACTTAACGACCCCTGAGTCCGCATGGCCCTGTGGACAGGCGTGATCCGCCGAAATAAAGGATCTCCAGTCCGCATAGTTCCTGCATGGTTCTCATCCTCCACTACCTAGTAGTGGTGGTTTCTTTGAACATTCATTTCCCGCTCAAACAGCGGAGAGGACGGAACGATTGTGGAAAAGCGATAGCGTTCGCCTTGGTTTCCGGATTTTCACCGATTAGGGGAATGAAAAAAATCTGGAAAACACAGCGATTGGAACAACGGTCCGTTCTTGCAGCGTTCACCCAAGTGCTCACCCTGATCCTACTCAAAAAAAGGGGGGGTCTCATCCCCCGGACAACAAAACAGCCCTCCCGAAGGAAGGCTGTTTCTATGACGTCCCGGAAGGGATTCGAACCCCCGACCGTGCGCTTAGAAGGCGCATGCTCTATCCAACTGAGCTACCGGGACATGAAGACTGACTGAAAAGCAAGCAAAAATTATGTTATCATACATAGTTAACTTTTTCAACTTGTTTTTTTGAAACCGGGCAGGGATATGCTATAATCTACAATTGATTAAGGTTCAGAAGCGATTACAGTTCGGAGAAAAGGAGGTGCCCTCATGAATCAATTCAATTCCCCCGCCAAAGAGAACATCGTGCTGTTTCCCAAGACCCTGGATTACTACCAGATTCAGCTCACAGTTATGCTGGAGAATGAACGTTACGGGGAAGCGATGGAGCTGTTGCGTTTTTTGCTGCAGTGCCAGGGACAGGAAGAGCGGCACTACGAGGAATGGCGGTCGCTGCTGGAATGGCTGGCGGCGGCCTTCCCCTACGCGGCGCAGGGCGGTGACGGGGAGGATGCCCCGGATGCGGAGGATATGGATCTGGGGGAAGAGGACATGGCCCGGATTCTGGCCAGATCCAAGCTGGAGGAGGATGCGGAGTACCCGGATAAGCTGCTGAAGCGGGTGATGAACGAACCGCTGTCTGAAGCGACAGTGCTGGCGCTGGAGCAGCTCTCCTACCTGGAGGGGAGCGGGGTGGATGAAGCGCTGACCGGCTGGCTGCAGCAGGCGGAGGTGCATCCGCTGCTGCAATTCCGCACGCTGCAGACGCTGCGGCGCAGAGGGGCTCAGGGGGCAATCAGGCTGAGCCGGGGCCATGAGGCCGCTGAGGTGGAGATCGAGACCGTGCCGCTGCAGAACGACGAATTCCCGCCGCAGATCAGCCAGGTGCTGGAACGGGTGGCAGAGCAGGCGGAGGTGCATGAGCCGACGCTGTATTATTTTGCCCAGGAGCTGTGGGGGCAGTTCGTCATGTCCATCTACGGGACGGCGGATTACCGCAAGCTGCTGGACGGGGAATATTCGCAGCTGGATATTTGGGCGGGGGCCCTGCACCAGATGGTGTCGGAGAGCCTGAACGGGAACCGCAAAGAAGAGGAAACACGGGGGATGTACGGCATCACCGATAGCATGCGCTTCCAATTTGAGGGGGCCTACCGTTCGCTCAGGGGATTCGTGAAGAGTTCTCTACTTGATAAATAAAGTAATGTTGTATATAATATAGTGGTTATTCTGTGCGTGAAATGTTGGACTATTTAAGTAAACATGTAACCTATTTTTGGAGGGAAAAGTATATTATGAAAGCAACTTGGGAAAAGATAGAGAAGAACCTCGGAGTTCTTGAAGTCGAAGTAGAAGCAGACCGCGTAGCTGCAGCACTCGACAAAGCCTTTAATAAAGTGGTAAAGAAAGCAAACGTACCTGGATTCCGTAAAGGTAAAGTACCGCGGCCGATTTTTGAATCCCGTTTCGGTGTTGAAAGCCTGTATCAGGATGCTATCGACATTCTTCTTCCTGAAGCTTACGGCGAAGCCGTTGAACAGACTGACATCTTCCCTGTAGACCGTCCTGAAGTGGACATCGAGCAATTCGCCAAGGGCCAGCCGTTCATCTTCAAAGCGAAGATCACAGTTAAGCCAGAAGTGAAGCTGGGCGAGTACAAAGGTCTAGAAGTACCAGTGCAGAAGGCAGAAGTCACTGACGAAGAGCTGGATGCTGAACTGAAGCGTCTGCAAGAGCGTCACGCTGAGCTTGTTGTCATTGAAGAAGGAGCAGCAGCGAACGGCGACATCACAGTAATTGATTTTGACGGTTCAGTTGATGGCGTTCCATTCGAAGGCGGACAGGCTGAGCGTCATTCCCTGGAGCTGGGCAGCAATTCCTTCATTCCAGGATTCGAAGAGCAGGTAGTGGGCATGTCCACTGGAGACTTCAAGGATGTTGAAGTAACCTTCCCTGAGACTTACCACGCTGCTGAACTCGCAGGCAAAGCTGCTGTATTCAAAGTGAAGCTGCACGAAATCAAGCGCAAACAGCTTCCTGAGCTGGATGATGAATTCGCCAAGGATGTTAGTGAATTCGACACACTGGAAGAATACAAAGCAGACCTGAAAGCACAGCTCGAATCCCGTAAGCAGGAAGAGCTGAAGAGCGTTCGTGAATCCGCGGTAGTTGACGCAGCAGCAGCTAATGCTGAAGTGGAAATTCCTGAAGCCATGATCGCCAGCGAAGTGGAGAACATGGTTCGTGACTTCGATACCCGTCTCCGTCAGCAGGGCATGAACATGGATATGTTCCTCAGCTTCTCGGGCCAGACTCGTGAAGACCTGCAGGGACAAATGAAGGGCGATGCTGAGAAGCGCGTTCGTAACAACCTTGTTCTGGAAGTTATTGCTAAGGAAGAGAAGATCGAAGTGTCGGAAGAAGAAGTTACGCAAGAGCTGGCTACTATGGCTGAAGCTTACAAGCGTACTCCTGAAGAAATCCGCAGCATTCTGGCAGCCAACGGTTCCCTGAGCAGCCTGAACGATGAGATCTCCCTGCGCAAGACCATCGAATTCCTCGTTAGCAACAGCGTGGAAGTTGAAGCTCCGGCTGCACCTGCAGAAGAAGCGGCAGCAGAAGAAGCAAAGGCTGAGTAAGCTACAATCCTTTACCTAGAACGGCTATCCATTAGCCTCCATAGAGATTTGATAAGGCACGTAAGTTTTTGTTACGTGCCTTATTTTTATCGGGGGCCGGGCGTTTGGTAGTACATATCATGAATCCGTCAATTGGCATTGTCCGTGGAATTGCGTTATAATGGCATGCACATGAGCAATGCGGTTTAGGGGCACAGTGAATAAATGACATCCCGCTTTGAACGTGTTAAAATATTTCTGAAACGGAAAGACTAATCTGTATAGAGAAAAGAGGTTGGTGGCATGAGTCTGGTACCAATGGTTGTGGAAACGACAAGCCGGGGAGAACGCTCATACGATATCTATTCCAGATTGCTCAAGGATCGCATCATCTTCCTGAGCAGTGCGATTGACGATGATGTCGCCAATCTGGTTATTGCGCAGTTGCTGTTCCTGGCAGCAGATGACCCCGAAAAAGACATTCACTTGTACCTCAACTCGCCCGGTGGTTCTGTCACAGCCGGCATGGGTATATATGATACGATGCAATATATCAAACCGGATGTTTCAACGATTTGCGTAGGGATGGCAGCCAGTATGGGATCATTGCTCCTGACAGCCGGAGCGCCCGGCAAGAGATATGCGCTGACCAACAGCGAGGTTATGATTCATCAGCCGCTTGGCGGCGTTCAGGGGCAGGCGTCCGACATCTGGATTCATACCGACTGGATCCTCAAGACCAAGGCGAAGCTGAATCAGATTTATGTAGAGCGCACAGGTCAGCCCCTTGACAAAATCGAACGGGATACAGACCGCGATAACTTCATGAGCGCGGAAGAAGCGAAGGAATACGGGCTCATTGACCAGGTACTCTCTTCACCGATCATATCTTAAAGGGGTGGTAAGATGTTTAAATTTAACGATGAAAAAGGACAATTGAAATGTTCCTTTTGCGGCAAATCACAAGAGCAGGTTCGTAAGCTCGTAGCGGGACCTGGCGTTTATATATGTGACGAATGCATCGAGCTGTGCACGGAGATTGTGGAAGAGGAGCTTGGCCACGAGGAAGAGCTGGATATGAAGGATATTCCGAAACCGAAGGAAATCCGTGATATTCTGGATCAATACGTTATCGGCCAGGAGCAAGCGAAGAAATCGCTCTCCGTCGCTGTATACAATCACTACAAGCGTGTGAACAGCCAGAGCAAGATTGAAGATGTGGAGCTGACGAAAAGCAACATTCTGCTGCTCGGACCTACAGGCTCCGGTAAGACCCTGCTGGCGCAGACAATGGCGAAGATCATCAACGTGCCTTTTGCCATTGCAGATGCCACTTCCCTTACGGAAGCCGGTTATGTGGGTGAAGACGTTGAGAACATCCTCCTGAAGCTGATTCAAGCGGCTGATTATGATGTGGAGAAAGCCGAACGCGGCATTATCTATATAGACGAAATTGACAAGGTAGCGCGTAAATCCGAGAACCCGTCCATTACCCGTGACGTATCCGGTGAAGGCGTTCAGCAGGCGCTGTTGAAGATTCTGGAAGGTACAGTCGCTTCAGTTCCACCGCAAGGCGGACGCAAGCATCCTCATCAGGAATTCATCCAGATTGATACTACGAACATTCTGTTCATCGTAGGCGGTGCCTTCGACGGCCTGGAGCAGATGATCAAGCGCCGTATCGGCAAAAAAGTCATCGGCTTCAACGCTGCGGTTGAAGGACAGAAGGACCTCAAGGCCGGTGAATACCTGTCCATGGTATTGCCTGAGGATCTGCTGAAGTTCGGTCTTATCCCAGAGTTCGTCGGCCGTCTGCCGGTGATCTCGACCTTGGAGCCGCTTGATGAGAGCACCCTGGTTCGTATTCTCTCCGAGCCTAAGAATGCGCTCGTGAAGCAGTATGTGAAGCTGCTGGAGATGGATAATGTAGCTCTGAAGTTCGAGCCGCTTGCTCTTGAAGCGATTGCGAAGGAAGCGATCAAGCGCAACACCGGTGCGCGTGGACTGCGTGCCATCATCGAGAGCATTATGCTTGATGTGATGTACGAGGTGCCTTCGCGCGATGACATCAAGGATTGTGTCATTACCGAGCAAGTCGTCCAGGAGAAGTCACTGCCGGAGCTCAGTCTCAAGAAGGATAAGAAAAAAGAAGAAAGCGCGTAAGCCAGGCTTAAATAACCGGGCCTGACACGGCTTAACAATACAGCTCAGGGTCTCCACTTTCTCCCGCATACCCCGCATGACCTGCGGGGGCGGGGAGGGTGGAGCTTTGATCGTTATGGGGGAGAAAACCATGTTCCTGAGACACCAGACCCGTCCCGTCAATGTTGGCGGAGTGATTATCGGGGGTAACAACGAGGTTGCCATCCAAAGCATGTGTACGACCAAGACTGCTGATGTGGAGGCAACTGTGGCCGAGATTCTGCGGCTGGAGGAAGCCGGCTGTCAGCTCGTGCGGGTAACGGTCAACAATGAAGAAGCGGCAGCAGCGATTAAGGAAATCAAGAAGCAGATTCATATCCCGCTCGTAGCGGATATTCATTTCAATTACAAGCTGGCCCTGCTGGCGATTGAGAACGGCATCGACAAGGTGCGGATCAATCCCGGCAATATCGGACGCCGTGATAAGGTGGAAGCTGTCGTTAAGGCCTGTAAGGAGAAGGGGATACCGATCCGTATCGGGGTTAACGCCGGTTCACTGGAGAATCACCTGCTGGAGAAATACGGTTATCCTACACCGGAGGCGATGGTTGAGAGTGCCTTGTACCATATCGGCATCCTGGAGGAGCTGGACTTCCACGATATTATCGTATCGCTGAAGGCGTCCGATGTGCCGATGGCCATCGAAGCCTACCGCAAGGCAGCGGAGGTCATTCCTTATCCGCTGCATCTGGGGATTACCGAGTCCGGTACTCTGTTCGCCGGAACAGTGAAGAGCTCCGCCGGGATTGGCGCGCTGCTCTCCATGGGCATCGGCAGTACAGTGCGGATCTCCCTGAGTGCTGATCCGGTGGAGGAAGTGAAGGTAGCGCGTGAGCTGCTGAAGACCTTCGGTCTGATCTCGAATGCGGCAACTCTGATCTCCTGCCCGACCTGCGGACGCCTGGATATTGACCTCTTCTCGATTGCGAACGAAGTGGAGGAGTACATCTCCAAGCTGAAGGTGCCGATTAAGGTATCCGTCCTCGGCTGTGCGGTGAATGGTCCGGGGGAAGCCAGAGAAGCGGACATCGGCATCGCCGGTGCGCGCGGAGAAGGGCTGTTGTTCCGTTACGGCAAGATGATCCGCAAGGTGCCTGAGGCGGAGCTGGTCTCCGAGCTGAAGAAGGAGATTGACATTATTGTGGAGCATTTTGAGGCGACTGGCGAGATTCCCGGCCGTAGTCATGCCGGACTGGCTCCGGCAACGCCAGCCGGCAATACCGGGAACTAATACTATATATAGCATCATGCCCTGTCCGCCCGGAGATGATCCGCAAGCGGGCAGGGCTTTTTGGTATGTCCGGCAGCGCTAACCCAGGCAGCAGAATCTTAAGACCTGGCTGCGGAGGTGCCCAGTTTCTGGCGGATCAGTGCGATCAGATACACGACCAGCGGAACAAATACGAGGTGGATGGCGGCGAATTTCCACCAGACATTTTGGGCTATATCTAGCACATACACTATGTTGATATAAACATTGGAGGCTAAGACGAATAACAGGACTGCCAAAGGATAGATCAGATGAGAGGTGCGTTTCAGGCGGAAGACGGTCTGCAAGTTTTGCAGGAGCAGCAGGAAGAGCAGCGATATTTTGATGAAGAAGGTCATAATCCAGATTGTAATCAATACCCCCTCTACCCGTTGCAGCACGTTGCCGATATTAATGGTCTTCGCCAGAACGAACACCGGGTAAATGCTGTTCGAGGTCTGTTCAATCCCGAGGACCATTACGCTAAGCAGTACCAGCACGAAGAGGATCAGCCCGCCGGCGGTCATTCCGCCGAGCAAAGCCCGCGCCTGCTTACCAGGCAGCTTCACCAGAGGGAGGAAGCCCATTAATACAATGGGCTCCTGGAACATGGAGGATTGGATGCCGGCAGACAGAGACGGTCCAGCGCCATCCTCCATGACGGGAAGAATATGCGTCCAGGTGACTTGAGGAATCAGGGCCAGAATGAGCAGCATCAGCAGCAGCAGCAGCCAGGGGAAGAGCAGCTCACCTAATCGGGCCAGGATAATGATACCCTTCCGGGCACCGATGACGATAACGAGGAGGAATATCAACTTGATCGCCTCTTGCGGGGTTTCAGGCATCACCTCTGTGGTGATGAAGGTTCCCATATCTCCGAGTAACGTACTGGTAAGGGTGAGGAAATAGAATAAGTAGATGAGCGAAAATGCCTTGCCCGGCCATCGGCCCAGCACGGACTCCAGAATTTCAAACAGATTCTGGCCCGGATACAGGCGGGAGAGAGCGAGACATAAACCAGCCATCAAAAGATTGATGAGCAGGCTGATGAGGGCGGCGATCCAGGCATCCTCTCTGGCGACCAGTGCTATGGAGCCGGGCAAATCAAGGATGGAGGTTCCGGTGGCGAGCCCGAAGGTCAGGATGAAGAATTGCACGGAGGAGAGCTTCTTGGACTTGCTCACAGGTCTGTCACCCTTTCAGTTCAATTACTGGTTACAAGTGAAGCAGCTTAACGATGCTCTCTACCCAGTTCATGGGCCGGATCACAGTAGAGCCTGCCATGTCGGCAATGGTGGCTGAAGCAGTAAGCAGCCAGAGCACGCAGAAGACCGCCGTATCCTGCGGAGAACGCAGCCTGATCAACTGAGGGAGCTGCGTAACGGCGGCAACCAGCAGGATCAGAAGCAGCAGCCCATCCCAGTTCATTTAGACTCCATCTCCCTTCTCTGCGGCTGATCAATTGAACCGATCCGCCGGACATGCGCATCACAGTCTACGCTTATCTTCACCTGCTTGAAATGCTCGTCCCACTCCTCACGGTAGGTTCTCCAGAGCCGGGGATATTTGCGGTGCAGCGCTTCGCCGAAGCCGAAGATGTCAGAGGCAAACGTCTTCTGCACATTTTGAATATTCCTGCTCATCACTGTTTTGTATTTCTTCTCGATTTCGGTTTGGAGCGTCTCCACATTGGCTGGCTTGCTGAGATCCATGGTGCTCTGGATCGTAGTAAGGTCGACCTCGACATTGATCCTCACCGTGAATTCGGGCTTACTGTCCGGGCCGATCCGGGGATGGATACGGCTCTCGGAGCGGGTGACGATGAATCCAATCTTGCCTCCATCGGGGCAGGTGACATTGCCGTTAGTAGAGCTTACTTCATTTAGTGTATAATTGACGGTCTTGCTTGTGCTCTCCCCCAGCCAGCCGACCAGGCGGTCTTTTTTGAAGATGGCCATTCCCGCCTGGACAATCTGTGACTTTGGCACAATGGATTGGACGTTTTGGAGCGTGCCCCCCTCCGACTTATCTCCTTTAAGCTGCACGCCGGACATAATAGGATTGGAGCCGCCGCGCTCCAGCTCAAGAATGAATTGCTGCAAGGTGATGCTGCCGGTAGCCGCCCAGTTTTTGTGGGAGACCATAATGGAGGAGTAGAGCGAATTGGCGGGAATCTGCTCGAGCGGTGTGTTAATCTCCAGAATGTCAGAGGCTTGGGAATGCTTCGCAACCACCAGGAAAAAATCACTGCGGAGCTGATGGTTCCGTGTAATGAAGTCCATAATGTCACTGACCCCTTGCCGGGCCAGCTCTTCCCCCAGAACCAGAACCCGGACATGGGATAAATAGAGAGCGTGCGGTGCGGCGCTGAGTATATGCTGCAGAGCGTCGGGGACGGTCTGTCCGGTGGCTTTGTAGGTGAGAACCGGCAGGCTTTTGCCGGATTCCCCTTTATTATTACGGGCTTCCCCGGAATTCAGCACCTGAGCGGACACGGCGTAACCCTGAGGAGCGGTATCAATCCCCAGCGCCATGACCACGGCCAGCTCGTTCAACTCCTTGCTGCTCCAGCATCCGGGTAATACCGCCAGACTGAAGACCAGAAGAAGAACCGGGAGGACTTGTTGGAAACGTTGGGTATTCATAGGAAGCACTCCTCTCTGTCAGTTATGCCCCGTGTATTTCTTCATGCTCCGCCTGGACATCCGGATTAGGCTGTCCTTTTGGCTCTTCCACTGCCAGGGTGCGAAGGAGGTCATGTAAGGGAGGCCCATGGATTCCAGGCTGCATAGATGCAGTCCCAGAATTAATAAGGCGACAATAATCCCGTACAGGCCGAAGGAGGCGCCGATTACCATCATCCCGAAGCGTAGAATCCGTACCGAAATGCCGATGTTGAATGCTGGTAGAGCGAAGTTGGAGATGGCGGTAATGGCGACTACGATAACCATAGCGGCCGACACCAGCCCCGCATCCACCGCAGCCTGGCCAATAACCAGCGTGCCGACAATAGATACGGACTGGCCGATTGACTTGGGCAGGCGAATGCCGGCTTCGCGCAGAATCTCGAAGGTAATCTCCATAAGGGAGGCTTCAAAGAAGGCCGGGAACGGAATACCTTGACGCTGTCCAATCAGGCTGATCAGCAGGGATGTCGGAATCATCTCCTGGTGGAACGTGGTAATCGCAATATAGAAGGCGGGGGTCAGCAGAGCCACCGCGAAACAGAAATACCGGAGGATACGGACCAGGCTGGCAAAATCGCTCCGCTGGTAGTAATCCTCACTGGACTGGAAGAACTGCACGAACAGCGCAGGGACGATCAGCACGAACGGCGTGCCTTCCACCAGAACGGTAATCCGTCCTTCGAGCAGTGCGGATGCGGCGGAATCCGGGCGTTCCGTATTGTAGACCGTAGGAAAAGGGCTGTATTGCCGGTCCTGAATCATCTCCTCAATGTAATTGCTCTCCAGCACGCTGTCGAGTCTGGCCGCATCCAGCCGTCTGCGCAGCTCTTGCAGCACTCCCGGATCAACATTGCCTTCAATATACATGACTGCTATGTTGGTCTGTGTCTGTTTCCCGAGAATTCTCTCTTCAATGCGCAGCTTCGGATTCTGGATTCTCCGGCGGATGAGCGCGGTATTATCCCGCAGGGATTCTGTGAAGCCTTCGCGCGGCCCTCTGACCACGGACTGGGAGCTGGCGTCCTCCACGGCCCGCTGCTTGAGCGCTTCTGTTCCGGCAGAGAGGGCGATTTCTCCTCCGTCGATGAATACGATAGAATTGCCGGCCAGCAGCTCCCTCTCTACCCGGGGATAATCGCGAACCTCCCCGACCTTACCCAGTGCGAGGGTGCGTGTCTTCAGCAGCTGCAGGCAGCTTGCCGGCTCAGGGTTGCTGAATGCATTGAACAGATCCTCGTCCTCATGGATCGCGTGGATCATCTCTTGCGGATCAGCCATGCCTTCAATATAGATAATGACAGCGGCGAGCGGGCCGAGCTTCATGAACCGGTAGATGATATCTGTGCTTATGCCCAGCCGGTCCTGCAACCCATTGGTGAATTCATCTAGTGATTGCGGCAGCTTCCCCTGTGTTATTTCTTTCTGTTCCGTATGTCTCATGGGCTTCACCTCCTGTCATTCGCGTATAGTCTTTCCGATTATGGAAATCGTATGCAATATGTGGACCGTCAGGGAGGCGGAGGCTTTTGTTTTTTTGCCGCCGGAGTTTACGAATGTTTGAAACGGCTATACTACCTAGTAGAAGCTGAATACAGAACATGCAGATGGAAGGATACAGGAGGGTGACCTATGGAACTAAGTATATTGCTGATGGTCGTGCAGCTCTTTTTCGCGCTGGTCATCGGCGTTTATTTTTGGAATCTGCTGCGGGGACAGAAGACGAACAAGACAGCGGTGGACAGGGAATCGCGCAAGGAGCTGGACAAGCTGCGGAAGATGCGGATGATCTCACTGACCAAGCCGCTCTCGGAAAAGACACGCCCCGCCTCCATCGACGATATCGTCGGACAGAAGGATGGGCTGCGCGCCTTGAAGGCCGCGTTATGCAGTGCCAATCCGCAGCATGTTATTATCTACGGGCCGCCGGGTGTAGGCAAGACGGCAGCGGCGCGGGTAGTTATGGAAGAAGCGAAGAAGAATGCGTTATCGCCATTCAAACGTGATGCCAAATTCACCGAGATCGACGCCACTACGGCGCGCTTCGACGAGCGCGGCATTGCCGATCCGCTGATCGGCTCTGTGCATGATCCGATCTATCAGGGTGCGGGGGCCATGGGGGTGGCCGGAGTCCCACAGCCGAAGCCGGGCGCAGTAACCAAGGCGCATGGGGGAATTCTGTTCCTCGATGAGATTGGCGAGCTGCATCCCATTCAGATGAACAAGCTGCTGAAGGTGCTGGAGGACCGCAAGGTGCTGCTGGAGAGCGCCTATTACAACTCAGAGGACAGCAATACGCCAGCGTATATTCATGATATCTTCCAAAATGGCCTGCCTGCCGATTTCCGGCTGGTCGGAGCCACGACACGGTCGCCGGACGAGATCTCGCCGGCGCTGCGTTCGCGCTGCATGGAGATCTATTTCCGTCCGCTGCTGCCGGAGGAGATTGCCGTGATCGGACGGGATGCCGTCCAGAAGATCGGGCTGAAGCCAAGCCCCGAAGCGGTCGAGGTTGTGCAGCAGTACGCTACGAACGGCCGCGAGGCGGTGAATATGATTCAGCTGGCTGCGGGTCTTGCGCTGACCGAAGGCCGGGATACGCTGAGCGCGGCGGAAGTGGAATGGGTCGCCAGCAGCAGCCAGCTGCCGCTGCGGACGGAGCGTAAGATACCATCCGCCCCGCAGGTCGGACTGGTCAACGGCCTTGCCGTCTACGGGCCCGGCATGGGCACACTGCTGGAGATTGAGGTCTCCGCCGCGCCAGCCCTTAACGGGCCGGGCAGGCTGAATATCACTGGGGTAGTCGATGAAGAGGAGACACGCGGAGGCTCGCGGACTGTGCGGCGCAAGAGCATGGCCCGGGGCTCGATTGAGAATGTGCTGACCGTCCTGCGCTCCATGAAGCTGGAGCCGGACAAGTATGACCTGCACATTAACTTCCCCGGCGGGACGCCGATTGACGGCCCGTCCGCCGGGGTGGCCATGGCGGTAGCCATCGTCTCTGCCATCCGGCAGCTGCCGGTGGACAACACGGTGGCGATTACCGGCGAGGTCGGCATCCATGGCCGGGTGAAGCCGGTCGGCGGCGTGGTCGCCAAGGTGGAGGCAGCCTTCCAGGCGGGAGCAACGACTGTGCTGATTCCGAAGGAGAACTGGCAGTCGCTGTTCGCCGATCTCGGCGCGCTGCGGGTGATCCCGGTGGACACGGTGGAGGAAGTCTTCCGCCACCTGTTCGGCACCGATACGGCAGACATCAGAATGCCCGCCGTATCCGGCGAGACCTTCTCTTCGGCGCCTTCACTGCTGAAGGCGGATGCTTCGGGCGAGAGTCTGCCCGGGTAAGACAGACACATAGTAGAATCCTCTGGCGGGTAGCTGCCGGGGGATTTTTTTTGGCGGATTAGGAGGGGGAGCAGCAGCGGCATAGGACACGAATGTTCGGCGAATACTACATACCGATGGGTGAGCGTGCCAATAACGCCAATTGCGGATACGGGTTGTTGGTGTTTTCATGCGGCTTTTGTTAGAATGAATGCATATGACACTACTTATGAACCATGGGAGGTGCGAAAGCGATGATACAAAATAAATCCAAAGGTCGTCGTTTTCCTTTATTACCGCTTAGAGGTCTTCTTGTATATCCCAGTATGGTTCTGCATCTGGATGTAGGCCGTGAGAAGTCCGTCCGGGCACTAGAGAAAGCTATGGTTGAAGATAATCTTATTCTCCTCTGCTCCCAATCTGAAGTTAATATTGAGGAGCCGGGGCAAGAGGATATATTCCGCGTGGGTACAGTGGCGAATGTGCGGCAGATGCTGAAGCTTCCCAATGGTACGATCCGTGTGCTGGTGGAAGGCGTAGAGCGGGCTGAGATCATTCATTATACGGACAACGAGGAGTACTACGAGGTGATGGCGCGTGAGCTGCCGGAGCAGGAGGATGTGGACCAGGAGAGCGATGCCCTGATGCGCAGTGTGCTGAGCCAGTTCGAACACTACATCACTTTGTCCAAAAAAGTAACGCCAGAGACACTCGCTGCGGTCTCCGATATCGAGGAGCCTGGGCGGCTGGCGGATGTCATCACCAGTCATCTGGCGCTGAAGATCAAGGACAAACAGGAGATTCTGGAGACCATTGACGTCAGCAAGCGTCTGGAGAAGCTGCTCGATATCCTCAATAATGAGCGCGAAGTGCTGGAGCTCGAACGCAAGATCAGCCAGCGTGTGAAGAAGCAGATGGAGAAGACCCAGAAGGAATATTACCTGCGTGAACAGATGAAAGCGATCCAGAAGGAGCTTGGCGAGAAGGAAGGCCGGGCCGGTGAAGCCGATGAGTTGCGCACCCAGATGGAAGAGAAGAATCTGCCGGAGCGGGTGCAGGAGAAGATCCTGAAGGAGATCGACCGTCTGGAGAAAATGCCGGCAAGCTCGGCCGAAGGCAGCGTCATCCGCAACTACGTGGATTGGCTGCTCGGTCTGCCCTGGAGCGAAGCCACGGAAGATGATCTGGATATCCGCAAGGCGGAAGAGGTGCTGGACGCAGACCACTATGGTCTGGAGAAGCCGAAGGAACGTGTGCTGGAATACCTGGCCGTGCAGAAGCTGGTCAAGGGTCTGAAGGGGCCGATTCTGTGTCTGGTAGGTCCTCCGGGCGTCGGCAAAACCTCGCTCGCCCGCTCCATCGCCCGCTCCCTGAACCGCAAGTTCGTCCGCATCTCGCTGGGCGGTGTGCGGGATGAAGCTGAGATCCGGGGTCACCGCCGCACGTATGTCGGCGCAATGCCGGGCCGGATCATCCAGGGGATGAAGACGGCAGGCAGCATCAACCCGGTCTTCCTGCTGGATGAGATCGACAAGATGGCAGCGGACTTCCGCGGCGATCCGTCGGCGGCCCTGCTGGAGGTGCTGGACCCGGAACAGAACAATACGTTCAGCGATCACTTCGTAGAGCTGCCGTTCGACCTGTCGAACGTCATGTTCGTCACTACGGCGAATGCCGTGCACAACATTCCGCGTCCGCTGCTGGACCGGATGGAGATGCTGTTCATTCCCGGCTATACGGAGCTGGAGAAGCTGCAGATTGCCAGCCGTTATCTGCTGCCGAAGCAGCGCAAGAGCCATGGCCTTGCGGAAGAGCAGCTGTCCATCGGAGACGATACGCTGCTGAAGATTGTCCGCGAGTACACCCGCGAATCCGGGGTGCGGAATCTGGAGCAGCAGATTGCTGCCCTCTGCCGCAAGGCGGCGAAGCAGATTGTCTCGGAAGAGAAGGAACGCGTCAGCATTCTTCCGGAGGAGATCAAGGATTACTTGGGAGCCTCCAAGTTCCGTTATGGAATGGCTGAGCTGGAGGATCAGATCGGTACCGTTACCGGGCTGGCCTGGACAGAGGTTGGCGGCGATACGCTGCTGATTGAAGTCACAGTGGTTCAGGGCACCGGGAAGCTGACGCTGACCGGACAGCTCGGCGATGTAATGAAGGAGTCGGCGCAGGCCGCCTTCAGCTATACCCGCTCTAAGGCGGAGGAGCTGGGGCTTGCCCCTGATTTTCACGAGAAGAACGATATTCACATCCATATTCCCGAAGGTGCGATTCCCAAGGACGGTCCGTCCGCAGGGATTACAATCGCCACAGCGCTCATCTCCGCGCTCACCAAGCGTTATGTCTCCAAGCATGTAGCCATGACCGGCGAGATCACGCTGCGCGGACGCGTATTGCCGATCGGAGGCCTGAAGGAGAAGTCCCTGGCCGCCCACCGTGCAGGCTACAAGAAGATTCTTATGCCGAAGGATAATGAACGCGACCTCAAGGATATTCCTGAGAGTGTCCGTAATGATGTCGAGTTCGTGCCGGTATCCCATATGGACCAGGTGCTGAAGCACGCGCTCGTAGACCATGCAGAAGAAGTTAGCACCGGCTCAGATTCAGATACAGAAATAAGCATTGAAGCGCCCAGTAGTGTGCATTAGAAAGGAAGTCTTATGAAAGTTAACAACGCCGAATTTATTATCAGTGCCGTAGGCCCTGACCAATACCCAGTGGACGCCTTGCCGGAGATTGCTCTGGCAGGGCGCTCCAATGTAGGGAAGTCCTCTCTGATCAACCGGATGATTAACCGCAAGAATCTGGCCCGCACCAGTTCTACACCGGGCAAGACGCAGCATATGAACTATTATCTTGTGAATGAGAGCATGTATTTCGTTGACTTCCCGGGGTACGGCTACGCCAAGGTCTCGAAGACACAGCGCGCCTCCTGGGGCAAAATGGTCGAAAAGTACATGGCGGAGCGCGAGACGCTGAAGATGGTCCTGCTTGTCGTGGATCTGCGCCATCCGCCGACAGCCAATGACAAGATGATGTTTGACTGGCTGAAGCACTACGATCTGCCGCTCTGCGTAGTGGCTACCAAAGCGGACAAAATTCCGAAGACCCGCTGGCCGAAGCATATCAAGGTAATGAAGCAGGAGCTCGGTGTGCTGCCGGGAGACAGCTTCATTGCGTATTCATCAGAGATTGGACTTGGCAAAGACGAATTATGGGAACTTATAGATAGACATACTCTACCCACCGAAGAAGAGCTTCCGGCAGAACCGGATGATCAGGATTCCGGGGATGAACCGCAGCACGAAGCGCCTTCCGAGACTTAAGGGTTTGTCATTAAGAATTGAGGGATGTTTATGGCTCAGCGTCTGGCAATGGAATATGTGAATGCAACGATGCAAATGACCGAATTTCAGCTGAACCAGTTTCTGCTGACCGCTGATACCAGCTATATCAGTCACCGTGTGAAGGTACTAGGCGCGGGAGAACAGGAGATTGTGCTGGAGGAGGCCGGAGGCGAGGAGGTCCATCTGTCTTTTGAACGCAAAGGCGGCATCTATATGGGTTCCTTGTCCTGCAGGGTGGTGAATCCTCATCTGATTAATGCAGTCCGCAAACTATTCTTCATGTATAAGGGCACGGGGACCGTAAACCGGATTTATAAGGATCTTACAATGATGTACTACTATGAAGGCGGCTCGGTGCGCCGGATCTCGGAAGTGAGGCCGGGCGGCACCAAGCTGATCTATCAGCATAAATATTCAGTGGCAGAGATGCTGGCTGTCTACAAGCGTCAGAGCGTAGAATGTGAGATTGAGCAGCTCCGGCAAGAGATTGATAGACTGCTCGATATGCGCAACCGTAGTCAGCAAGAGGCAGTAATTAAGGAAGTCGATGAGAGACTTGCAGAGGCGGCCGGCCGGCTGTTCCGACTGGAAGCATAAATGATATTGTTTTAAAATTTGGCAATCATTTCCTAGTGAAATGGTTGTATTTTTTTGCGAAAACTATACATATCCTCTACGAAGGGACCGATATACAACATATGATAGATATCCATAGCCACATTCTACCCTTCATGGATGACGGAGCCGCTGATTACGACGCCGCTCTCGCCATGGCGCTTGACGCCCATAACGATGGTATTACAACTGTAATGGCTACCCCCCACCATGCTAACGGAGTCTATATGAATCCGGCCCCGGAGATTGAAGCGGCGGTGCGGGTGCTGAATGCGAAACTGCAGGAGGCAGGCAATCCGCTGGTCGTGCTGCCCGGGCAGGAGATCCGGATCTACGGAGAACTGCTCGATGATCTGGAGCGCGGACAACTGCTGACGCTTGCCGGTTCCCGGTATATTTTGCTGGAGATGCCCTCTTCGCGGGTGCCCCGCACGATGGAGGAGACCTGCCATGAGCTGGTCATCCAGGGCATGGTGCCGGTTATCGCCCACCCGGAGCGCAATGCGGAGGTTGCTGCCGATCCGTCTAAGCTGCTGCGTTTAATAGAGCTTGGTGCCCTGGGACAGGTAACCGCACAGAGTATAGCCGGCGTCTTCGGGAGTAAGCTGCAGAAGCTGTCGCTCGAATTATGCCGGCAGCATGCCGTGCATGTTATTGCATCGGATGCGCATGATTCTGTGAACCGTCCTTTTGGATTAAGCGAGGCTTACGGAGTGGTGCGGCGGGAATTGGGAGAAGAATCATTCGACTTTTTTCAACATAATGCGCGCGATATGCTTGCAAATAAGGAGATTAATCGAGTTAATTCTATTCAATCTGCCAGCAAACTTCATAGATTGTTCGGATTTTTTTCTCGCAAAGGGTGACCTTCTGTGTCATTAATGGTAGAATGGGTATTACTGGATTCTTGCACTATTATTAATACAAATACATACCAAGAGGTGGATGACAAGTGACTTTGAAGAAAAAATTAGCAGTATCTACACTAGCAGTAAGCATGGCAGCGGCATCCGTTGCCGGATTCCCGTTCAGCAGCAAGGGGCTGGCTGAACATTTTGGAGTGAGTACAGCTTCCGCAGCAGTATCTCAGGCAGATGTGAAGGCGAAGGTTGAGAAGATTTATGCTCAGCTTACAGAAGCCGACAGATTAGCGCTTCTGAATTACAAAAATCAAGCAAACGCTGTCGATCTTACAACATTCAGAGCGATCTTCGATCCAGTATTGAAGAACCTTACCTTCCTGGATGATGCGGATGTGGCAACTGCCCATGAAGCTTTCAAGAGCGTATCCAGTGTAGTCTATGATGTGTATGACAAGGATTACACTGCAATTAAGGATATCCGCTACAATATGGACAACGTAGCCCTGCTGAAGAAGATTGCAGCTGAGGCTGGCGTAACTGGTCTTACAACGGATCATTTCATTGAGTTCCTGTTCGGTACTAATGGTGTTGAAGCTGAGCTTCGCGCATTGGTCAGCAGCAAATCAAAGTCTGATCTGCTGGACATTGTCGCTAATCCTGCAAGCCAGGATAAATTGATTAATGATGCTATTACTGCAGTACTTAACCATAACACAGGTGCTGGAGCCCTTACAGTTAGCCAGGTAGTATACAATCTCCACATTTCTCCTGCTGATGTGAAGGAGAGCCTGAAGAACCTGAATATTGCAGTTCCAGCAACGAAGCATGCTGTGAAAGCTCTTGCTTCAGCTTATGTGAAAGCTTACATCAATGATCTCGTAACACCTGGTCCTGGAACCGACCCTGGAACTAGCCCTGGCAACGGAAACGGTGGTGGCGGCGGCACAGTAACAACTCCAGTTACGAATCCTACAGCTACACCAGGTCTGTACGATGTATCCAAGCTGGTAACGGTTGTAGGCGACAAAGCAACCCTGAAGCTTGTAGATGCTGACGTACTGAAATCCTTTGATGCACTGGTTGCAGCCAATGCCGGTAAGACAGGTCTTACCCTTACCCTGGACTTGGGTACAGTGAACGCGGCAACAGTAGAGGCTCCATTGTCCAAAGCAATCATCGAAGCAGCCAAGGCGAAAGGCATTGCCAACATCGCCATTACCTTCAACGGCTTGACCGTAACGATTCCGGTAGGACAGTTCAGTGAAGCTATTGCACTGACCACTTCCACTGTAGCAGATACAACCGTAACTTCCTTGTCCAGCATGAAGCTGGCATCCAGCGTATATGACTTCGAATTGACTGTGGGCGGTGTGGTTACATCCACTTTCAAGGAGCCAATCATCATCAAGCTGCCGCTTAAGAATACAGAAGGCCTTGACCGTGAACTGCTGTCCGTTGCGAAGGTAGTCTACGAAGAACTGCAATACCAGGGTGGTGTTGTAGATGGTGATCACATCACTGAACCGCGTGACGGCTTCTCTTCCTACGCTGTACTGGAGAACAAAGTCAGCTTCAAGGATGTTGCCAGTGTTCAGGCTTGGGCTGGAAGACAGATCTCAGTCGTAGCAGCCAAGGGTGCTATTGAAGGCGTAGGCAACGGTAACTTTGCTCCGAAGAACAATGTGACCCGTGCAGAATTCGCCAAGATGCTGATCCGCGCACTGAACCTGGAGAACAACTCCGCGAAGCAGAGCTTCGGTGATGTAAGCTCCACTGCCTGGTATGCTCCTTATGTAGCTGTTGCTGCTGAGAAGGGCATCATTACAGGACGCAGTGCAGCCCAGTTCGATCCTAGTGCAACGATTACCCGTGCGGAAATGGCAACGATGATTGCCCGTGCCGTGAAGTCGCAGAAGCCGGAAGCTGCAACGAATGTCAGCTCCCTGAGCAAATTCTCCGATGCAGGCAAGATCGCTGCTTCCCTGAAAGACGGAGTAGCCTTCGCTGCCAGCAACAACCTGGTGATCGGCAACGCCGGCAAGTTTAACCCTAACAACACAGCTACACGTGCTGAAGCTGCAGTGATTATCTACCGTACAATCAACTTCAAGTAAGTAAATAGGATTGTGGAGAGCCTCCTCTCGTCGTATAGAGAGGAGGCGCTTTTTTAGGATATAGGGTATAAGAATTTACAGCTTGGAGGGAAATGCACTTGTCAGCACAAGAATTGGATTTGCGCGATTATTTCCAGATTGTCAGGAAGAGACTGTGGATGATTATCAGCATTGTTATCGTGGCTTGTATTCTTGCCTCGATCTACAGCTTATATATCAAGAATCCGGTCTATGAAGCTTCAACGAAGATCATCGTTAATCAGACGCCTACCCAAGCTACGGCAGCACAGCTGGATCTGAATCAGATCAATACCAACATTCAGCTGATCAATACGTACAAGGAAATTATCAAGACTCCGGCGATCCTCGATGTTGTGGCTAAGAACTACCCGCAATTCGGGATTACGGCAGAGGAAATGCTGAAGAAGGTTAACGTGAGTTCTGTAAATAATACGCAGGTGATGACACTTGTCGTTCGAGATAATTCATACCAGAGAGCCGCAGAGATCGTGAATGCCATATCACTTGTATTTAAGCAGGAGATTCCGTCCTTGTTCAACGTACAGAATGTGTCCATCCTCAACGAAGCCAAGCTTAATCCGCCAGTTGCACCCGGACCGGTAGAGCCGAATGTAGTCATGAACCTCGCCATTGCTTTTATCGTATCCCTGATGATTGGTCTGGGGATTGCCTTCCTGCTGGAGTATCTCGATGATACGCTGAAGACAGAAGACGACATTAAGAAATACCTTGGACTTCCGACTATAGCTATGATTACGCGGCTGGGGCAGGAAGAGACCAAGACCACCGGGCAGCAGGCTCAGACACAGAGCAGAAAGGCGGGGGAACTCGAGCATGTCACAGCAGCCAAATAAACAACGTCATCTGATCACCGTGACCAACCCGCGTTCGCCGGTATCCGAAGCCTTTCGGGCACTGCGCACGAACATAGATTTCTCCTCTGTAGATGAACAGATCCAGATTATTATGGTCACTTCTTCCGGACCGGAGGAAGGGAAATCAACCGTTACTGCCAACCTGGCCGCTGCGTACGCGCAAGCGGATAAGAAGGTGCTGCTGATCGACGGTGACTTACGTAAGCCTACAGCGCATAAGACTTTCTCACTGAGTAACCGGTATGGGTTGTCCTCCTTGCTCTCGCAGCAAGCGAATTTGTCCGACGTGATTCAGGAGTCCGGTGTGAACAACCTGTATCTGATGACCTCCGGCCCGATTCCTCCGAATCCTGCGGAGATGATGGCCTCCAACCGGATGAGTGCGGTGCTGCAGGAGCTGCGCCAATTATATGATGTCATTCTGATTGATACACCGCCGCTATTGGCCGTTACAGATGCACAGATTGTTGCCTCCAAGAGTGATGGCGTAATTATGGTGGTCAGCTACGGTAAGGTGAAGCGCGATATTGCAGCTAAGGCGAAGGCCAATCTGGACCGGGTCGGGGCCAAGATGCTGGGCGTGGTCCTTAACAATGTGAAGCGCAAGGCCAGTGAAGGCTACTATTATTACTACTACGGCAATTGAATTGTTCAATAGATAAAATGTTATTTTTGGAGGCACTGAAAATGACAGCGAAAACCAGAGTGTTGGTGTTATTCATGATCGATATTGCGATCATATGGTTCAGCATCGTGACGTCCTACCTGTTCCGGTTCTACAATGAGATTCCGCCGGAATATGTGGTACAGATGATCGTGTTCGGCGTAATCTCCACGGTGGCGGTTGGGGGAAGCCTGGTCTACTTCGGACTCTACCGCAGAATGTGGCAATATGCCAGTATTAACGAGATTATCTCGGTCCTCAAAGCTATTGTAGTAGGATCAGTATTGTCATATGCTGCTGCTTATATCATCCTGCCTGAGCGCGTGCCATTCAGCATAGCCATCCGGTCGATGGAGACGGTTCTGCTACTGGTGGGGGGCGTCCGCTTCTTCTGGAGAGTCTTCCGCAGTGACCGGAGCAACAATAAGAATACTGAGCTTCATACGCTTATTGTCGGGGCCGGAGATTGCGGAATCCTGATTGCCAAAGAACTGACGGGACCTTCCTTCGCGGGCACCCGGCTGGTTGGATTCATTGATGACAGCGCAGATAAATATCACCTGTCCATTCTGGGTGTACCTGTACTGGGTAACCGTTATGATATTCCGCGGATTGTGAAGGAGAAGGAGATTCACGAGATTATTATTGCGATGCCCTCGGTCTCCAGAACCCAAATATCCGAGATTATTAATCTGGCCAAGGCTACAGGTGCGAAGCTGAAGATTATTCCGGCACTGAATGACCTGATCGCTGGCAAGATCTCTGTCAAGAAGCTCCGCGATGTCAGCGTAGAAGACCTTCTGGGCCGTGAACCGATTGTTGCAGACATGAACAGTATTCTGGGCTATGTTCATAACAAGACCGTACTGGTTACGGGCGCAGGCGGTTCGATCGGATCAGAGCTATGCCGCCAGATATCCCCTTTTGCACCGGACAAGCTGTTAATTCTGGGACACGGCGAGAACAGTATCTATACGATTGAGATGGAGCTGCGCAAGAGCTTCCCTTACCTGGAGATCGTGACCGTAATTGCTGATATTCAGGACCGTACCCGGTTAATGGATGTATTCCAGAGCTACAAGCCGCAGGTGGTCTTTCATGCAGCAGCACATAAGCACGTTCCTCTGATGGAGCGCAACCCCTCCGAAGCCATCAAGAATAATGTCTTTGGGACCCGCAATGTAGCCGACTGTGCAGACATGTATGGTGCAGAGCGCTTCGTGATGATCTCGTCCGACAAGGCCGTCAACCCTACCAGCGTCATGGGAGCCACGAAGCGGATTGCTGAGATGTATGTGCAGAGTCTCAATGTAACAAGCTCTACCAAGTTCTCTGCGGTACGGTTCGGTAACGTACTAGGCAGCCGGGGCAGTGTCATTCCCGCCTTCAAGCAACAGATTGCAGCGGGTGGGCCTGTCACTGTAACGCATCCCGAGATGGTCCGTTACTTCATGACTATTCCCGAGGCGGTTCAACTGGTGATCCAGTCCGGTTCCTTCGCGAATGGCGGAGAAGTCTTTGTTCTGGATATGGGTGAACCGGTTAAGATCCTGACGCTTGCGGAGGACCTGATAACACTGTCGGGTTACGAGCCTTACAAGGACATCGACATCACCTTCTCCGGCATCCGTGAAGGCGAGAAGCTGTATGAAGAACTGCTGACCGACGAGGAGAACCTGGGTTCCACTCAGCATGACCGGATCTTCATCGGCAGACCTAATGTTTTCACCCGGAGTCAGATGGAGCTTGAATTCAAACGGTTGGAACGGGTTATCACCGAAGATGCAGAAGCCATCCGCGAAGTGATTAACCAGATCGTACCGATGCAGCCAGTCATCCAGGCAGCCATTAGCTAATTAGAGATGTGGAGGTACCTGAAGTGAAAAGATGGAAAAAAGTATTGATCTGGACGCTGTCGGTCATCGTGGTGTTAGGTGTTGGCGGGCTATTCGCGGCCAATTATGCTGTCGATAAGCTGATGAACTCCATGGCAGGCGGCTTCGATGTGGAAACTGGTAATACGCCTAGTGTCCCTCAAGGACAAGTGATTGAACCTGTCGTAGCAGATAGTGACCCGTCTGCGGAGCCAGCAGCTTCCGCTGATCCGGCTTCAAGCTCTGCACCGGATGGTACGCCTGCATCCAGCGGGACCGGAGATCAGACTACTACTGGTACAGACAAGTCTGCCAATACAGATAAGCCTGCAAGCACTCCTGCTCCAACACCTGCGGGTGTGGATGGACTAGCCCATATTTCAACGGACAAGGCCAAGGAAGTTCAAGAGAACGTAACGATCACAGATAAAGCGAATGTGGCAGCGATCGTAGCTAAGCAGCTCAGTGTATCAGATATTAAGAGATTGCAAGAGTTAGCCCAAGGCGGCCTAACCAATGAAGAGAAGCGGGAAGCCCGTAGCATTATCCTCGGCAAGGTCTCAGAAGAGCAGTATAACGAGCTTGCTCAGATTGCCAAGAAGTACGGCGTTAGCCAAGGCAAGACCCGGGATCAAATCCTGGCTGAAGAAGAACAGCTCAAAGCCCAAGAAAAAGGAAGTGAATAGGCATGTTCAAGATCAAGATTCCTGCAGCAGCACTTCTGAGCGTAGCCTTAATGGGCTGTGAGCCCCTGACAGCATCGGCTCCGGTTACCACCGTAGCGGCAGCTACTCCTGTAGCCGCTGCAACAGCAGCGCCCCTCAAAGCGTCCAATGCTATCAAAGTACAGAATGTGGATGTGACCATGCTATTCGACGGTGTAGCACTACAGCCGCCCGCTGGACAACATGTGTTCATGTACAATAACACCACCTATGTCCCTTTGCGCTTCATGTCGTATGCCCTGCAGAAGAGCGTGAGCTGGGATGCTAAGAACCTGAAGGTAACCGTAGCTGAGCCAAGCAGCTCAGAGATGGTAGTCATCAAGGAATACCTGATGAATGCGACTTCCAGTCCTTCTTTTGCAGCCAAGAATATTACGCTGAACAACGTTAATGCAAGTTATGTATTTAGCGGGAGTACGAAGGCATTACCCAAAGGCCAGTCCAGTTATCTGCTGAACGGCTCGATCTATGTCCCCCTAAGATTCTTATCGGAATCTGTAGGAAATTCCATTAGCTGGAATCCGAAAACAAAGACCATAACAGCAAACTCCAAGAACTACGAAGAAAATACGGCTTCGGCGAAACCAACCGACAAGGGAACTAGTCCAACTGCAAGTGCAACCCCGGCACCGGCAGCCACCCCAGCGGCTGAACCAGGTGGAGCAGCAGCAGGCGGCTCAGGATCGGCAGGAACAGGGTCCGGTAAGGTTTCTTATGAGAGTATTACTAGTGAGACTGAGGCGAAGTTAAATGCGCTAAAATCACAAAGTACTTCTACTTTGTTTGGAATTGCTTTGGAATATGTGAATGCTACAGATGCTGCAACTAAGCAAAGTATCAAGGCCAAAGGGATAGAGCAACTAGCTTCTTTTAAAGCCTCATTTAACAGTATAATCGCTGACGCTGAACAAAAACTAAACACTAATGGGTATAGCACAGCTATTATTGCTCAGTATAGAGCTGCCTTTGAGGCTGAACTGGATAATGGTAGAGCTGCGGCTGAGGGTTTGGGGAAATAATAGGCTTGAAAAGTATCAATATCAGAACAAACATGGTTTACAGTTGTAGGATGCATTCTATTCAACCGTAGCTGTAAACCATAGTATCTCAAGGACAAGGTGAATGTATGAAGCCTTATATGATCGTCAAACAAACTTTAGATTTCATATTGGCTCTAATCGGAATGCTCCTGTTATGGCCTTTTTTCTTGATTATCGCCATGGTGATCAAGTCCACATCTAAAGGACCTGTTCTATTCCGGCAAAAGCGGTTAGGCAGGAACAAGAAAGAGTTCTATATTCTGAAGTTTAGAACTATGCGCACAGATACACCAAGCGATATGCCTACACATTTGCTGCAAGATCCTGACTTCTTCATCACCAAAGTAGGCAAATTCCTCAGGAAGACAAGCCTTGATGAGCTTCCTCAGATTATAAATATTCTCAAAGGCGACATGAGCATAGTAGGCCCGCGCCCTGCGCTGTGGAACCAGTATGACCTGATTGCAGAGCGAGATAAGTATGGGGCGAATGAGATTAAGCCTGGTTTAACTGGGTGGGCGCAGGTTAATGGGCGGGATGAGTTGGGAATTGGAAACAAAGCTATATTTGATGGAGAATATACTAAGAAAATAGGTTTTGTTATAGATGCAAAGTGTTTTGTTAAAACTTTTATGAACGTTTTAAAAAGTGAAGGTATAGTTGAAGGTAGTAAAGAAGTGAGAGACATACAGGGAAATATAGTAGGAAATGAAATTAAGTAATGGACGTTCAAAGTGGATGAAGTTCATTAATTCCATCCTAAAGGGAGATATACGGAATGAAGCTATTGTTTATTACTACAGAAGGTTTTGATACTCCGGGGCCAAATAATCAAATGGCCATGGTATTAATAAATGATATTTTAGAAGCAGGCTTTGAAGTTCACTTGATACAAAGCAGAAGAAAGAAAGTTAATCCAGATATTCCTTCAATATTGAAAGATAAAGTTGGTTTTACATATGATGTGGTTGATAGACAAATTATAGATAAGACAAGTTTTATTAAACGTTACTTGGATGAAGCATGGTATGCGATTAATAGTTTTAAGAAATGGCGTAAGATTAAAGATGCTGATTTTGTTTTCTTACAGTCATGCCCTACTGTAGTATATCAATTATTACTGCTAAAAATTTTCTATAGAAAACCTATAATATATAACATTTATGATATCTTTCCTGGACATGCTTATGATATAGGAGTGATTAAAAACAAATTTGTATTTAATATCCTTAAGCTTATCCAAAAGACTACTTATAAATTAAGCACAGTTATTACGGTTTTGTCAGATGACATGAAGGCAAAGATAATGGACGAAGGAGTTCCATTGGAAAAAATACAAGTCATCCCTGCTTGGTACGATGATAAAGCTATTAAAGAAATACCTTTAGAAGATAATAAATTTATTAAAAAATACAATATTCCTGCTGATAAATTTTATGTTCAATTTGCAGGGACAATTGGATATGTTTTTAATTATAAAGCAATTTTGGAAGCTGCAACTCATTTAAGAGATAACAAGTCAATTTTATTTCAGATAGTTGGAGACGGAAATGTAAAAGAGAGATTTATGAATGAAGTTATAAACCGCGATCTGAAAAATATAATGTTTTATCCTTTACAACCTTTAGAAATTGTTCCAGATGTATATAGTGCATGTTCAATTTGTATTATTCCTTTGAATAAAGGTGTAATAGGTAACGGAGTTCCTAGTAAGGCACCTATTTTAATGGCCTGCCATCGAGCAATAGTAAACTCAGTTGAGCCTAATTCAGAATATTATTCAATGTTCAATGATAACGAAATCGGTGTATCTGTATCAAATAGTGATCATAAACAATTAGCAGAAGTAATATTAGATTTATATCTTAATCCTGAAAAAGTAAAGAAAATGGCTGATAAAGCCAAAGTATTTGGAGAAAATAATTACTCTAGTACTAGAAATACTAAAAAGTTTATAGATATTTTGAATGAACTTAAGGTGATAGCAAAATGAAAATATTATTGATAGGTTTTACGAAGATTGCTTACATGCCATATATGAATTTTTATCTAAATCAATTTTATAAAGAAGATAATGAAATTCACTTACTATATTGGAATAGAGATGGAAAAAAAGAAATCCAACTTCCTAATAAAGTGAAATTACACGAATTTAAAATGTTACAAGAAGATGAAGTGCCGAAAATTAAGAAATTAAGAAGTTTTTCTAAATATCGTAAAAATGCGAAGAAGCTGTTGATGAAAAACAAGTTTGATTTGGTGGTTGTAATGCATACACTGCCAGGTGTACTGCTAAATGATACTTTAGAAAAACATTATTCTAAGAAATATATATTAGATTATCGAGATGTAACCTTTGAGAGTTTTAAGTTTTATAAAAAGCTTATTCATAAACTTGTGAAAAACTCCATAGCAACTTTTGTCAGTTCAGATGCATTTAGAATTTATCTACCTGTTTTGGATTATATATATACCTCTCATAATATTTTAATAGATTCTCTTGATTATAGAGATATTAGACGTAATGAGTCACGAATTGTAAAACCTATTAGAATTAGATATTGGGGGTTTATAAGACATGAATCGATCAATAAAACTATTATTGATCGAGTAGCGAATGATGAAAGATTTGAACTTCATTATCATGGACGAGAACAAGAGACTGCGCATAATCTGAAGCGATATTGCGAAACAAAATCAATAGATAATGTTTATTTTCATGGGGAATACAAACCTGTTGAAAGATATGGCTTCGCTAAAAACACCGAAATTATCCATAATATGTATGAAAATGATAAGATGACACAACCAGCAATGGCAAATAAGTATTATGATGGACTTATTTTTTATATTCCCCAACTTTGTAATGAGGGTTCATTTATGGGGGGGCGCGTTGCACATAGCAAGATTGGATTTATTTGTAATCCCAATAATATTTCTTTTGCTGATGATTTGTTTAATTATTATAATTCAATATCTTGGAGCACTTTTGTTCAAAGTTGTGATCATGAATTAGATGATATTCTAAGTGAATACAAAAAAGGAGCTAATAAAATCCAGAATATTATTAATTCATAACTTAGATTTAGGTATTCAACTGTGTTATAAAAAGAATGGTTTCCTTAAAGATCAAATCGTTAAGTTTACATAGAGTTGAGGAGAAACGTGTAATTAAATCAGCTGAGAATAATTCAGAATACAATTAGATTTATATTTTTTGAACAGGAGGGGAAGAGTTGCAACAATATTATACAAAAAAAAAAAATTTAAAAGAAAGCCACAGTGCTTATATTATAGTTTTTGTTTTAATATATATGACATCCTCATATTTTTCTACTGTTGCAGGGATAATACCGGGTATTGTATCAGTGGTTATTTTATTTTTAGCTTCCGTGTTAGGTGTTTTTATAAATAGAAGAAATTTCAAGGAGAATTTTAACGCTAGAGGCTACTTGTTGTTATTATTATTAATTATAGTATCTTTAATATCTTCTTTTATTTATGGAGATGGCCTCTATAATCATTTAATAATAATTTTTGCTGTTCTTTCTGGTTATTTAGTTACATTAGCATATTCCTTTGAAAGATTTGTTGATATATACCTTAAATTGATGTATTTTTTATCCGTTTTTTCTATACTTGTTTTTCTTGTAGTATCTATTATTCCTTCTATTTTTGTTTTTACTCCAGTAATTGGATACAGAGTAGGAGTTGAGGTTCATAATTTGTTTTTTGCAGTTGTTTTACCTGGAGCTGAATTTAATAGAAATTATGGTCTTTTTTGGGAACCCGGTGCATTTCAAGTATACTTGAATTTAGCTTTGATTTTTGAGTTGTTTGCAAAAAATGAAACGAGAAAAAGATATGTTTTAGGATTTATTGTTGCAATTATTACTACCTTTTCAACTACTGGTTATATTGTTCTTGTTCCTATTTTATTAGCATTTTTAATAAAATCTAATTTTTTAATTAAATACAAATCAAATTTTAAATATGTAATACTTATAGCTATAATATCCTTATTAGCAATAAAGTTCATGCCTGAAAATTATATTCGTTTATTGTTCGGAAAACTTGAAGGTTTATTTTCTGAAAGTGGAAATTCAAATTTTTCTACTACTGTACGGGTTAATGCTATTATTTATCCTTTTTATGAATTCATAAAATCGCCGTTTATTGGTATTGGTTATAGTCAATATTTAAAAATGGCTGCTGAGAAAATCTACACTATGCCAACCTTCACTCCAATTAATTGGTTTGCTCTTTTTGGATTGTTGTGGGGACTTCCTTGTAATTACTACTATATAAGGAATGTATTGAATTTTAAAACTGGGAATTTTTCAAGATTTCTTATCGCGATAGCATTGTTTTTAGTAATTATAAGTGAGGATTTTATAAGGATTGCTTTTATGTATGTACTAATATTTTATGGAACTAAAAATATGAATCAGAATAAACAAGTTAATACCCTTGTTGTAGGAGGGGGAATATGAGAACTATACTGTTTTTGGTTGGGGAAAAATTGTCTGCAAATGGTATTTGCGTTGAGGCGATAATGAAAGAATTGAATGTTAGAGGCTATAAAGTTATTTGTATAACTAATCAAGAATATAAATCTCCTAAAAGCGAGATTAGTGATGGTATATTTGTTAAAAGGATTAAACCACGGTTGACTTATCGATTAAACGCATGGTGTAACCAACACCATGGTATTTTGTCTATATTAGTTAATAAACTATCATTTGCTTTAAATAAAATAAAATTATTATTTAGCATATTAACTTGGCCACTTATCTCACCCCTGTATACTTTTCGCTTTTATAAAGAAGCAAGAAAAACATATGATAATGAAACATATGACTGTATCATCTCAACTTATACACAAATTGATACTCTTATCGCTGGATATTTTATTAAAAGAAAATTCCCAGAAGTGAATTTTGTTCCATACTTCCTAGATTCACTATCAGGTGGAGCTGGACCGAAAATGTTTTCAAAAGATTGGATTATAAAAAGAGGATTGATATGGGAGAAAGTTTTATTGAAAAGTGCAAATAAAATAATTGTGATGAAATCAAGTCGAAAACATCATGAGCAATATAGTGCTCGGCAAGAGTATTACCCTAAAATTAGGTATCTTGATATTCCTTTGCTGAGTGTGAATAACTCTGAATTTCCTAGAACTAGTATTCTTGATCAGAATACAATTAACGTAGTATATATAGGCTCAATTCCTTATCATATTAGGAATCCTGAATATATTTTGGAGATATTTAGTAGGCTAAAATCGGAGAAATACACTTTTACAATAATCGGTAAAAATACTTGCCCAGAAATCATTAATGATGCCATGGAAAAATGTGTTGGAAATCAAATCAAAATAATAAAAAGCATACCTCATGTGGAGGCAGTGAAAGTACTGAGAGATGCTGATATTTTAATTAATATCGGAAATAATATATCTACTATGGTACCTAGTAAAATTTTTGAGTATATGTCGACTGGAAAACCGATAATTTCTACATATCCAATTGAGAATGAGCCGAGTCTAACTTATTTGGAAAAATATGAATTATCATTGTTACTAAATGAAAAACATGGAGATATTCAAAAAGATGTTTCAAGAGTAGAGGAATTTATTGACTCTAGCATCGGCAAGAGGGTAGATTTTAATGAAATGAAAAATAAGTTTTATGAAAACACACCACAAGCTTTTGTAGAAGAAATTGAATTGCTTTTTAAATAAGATGAATAAATATTAATTTGTTAGATGAAAAATTAATTGCCATGAAAACTAGAGGTAATATTAACTTTATAGGAGAGATAGTCATGTTTACAGAAAATACACTTTTAATAACAGGTGGAACAGGTTCATTTGGAAATGCAGTTATGAAAAGATTTCTTGATACTAATATAAAAGAAATACGCATATTTTCAAGAGATGAAAAGAAACAAGATGATATGAGGAAAAAATATAATAATGATAAACTCAAGTTCTATCTTGGAGATGTACGTGATTTATCAAGCGTTAAAAATGCAATGCATGGTGTCGATTATATTTTTCATGCGGCTGCCTTAAAACAGGTTCCATCATGTGAGTTTTTTCCATTAGAAGCTGTAAAAACTAATATATTAGGAACGGATAATGTTTTAACAGCGGCTATTGAGAGTGGAGTGAAAAAGGTTATTTGTTTATCAACCGACAAAGCTGCATATCCCATCAACGCAATGGGGATTTCAAAAGCAATGATGGAAAAGGTGTTTGTGGCAAAGGCAAAGACAGTAGATCCTAATAAAACTTTAATTTGTGGTACTCGTTACGGAAATGTTATGGCTTCTAGAGGGTCGGTAATTCCGCTGTTCATAGAGCAGATAAAGACTGGAAAATCCATAACAGTCACTGATCCAAATATGACAAGATTCCTTATGAGTTTAGAGGAGGCTGTTGAACTTGTGATATTTGCTTTTGAAAATGCTGAAGCAGGAGATATTATGGTTCAGAAAGCACCCGCATCAACTATTGGCGATCTTGCACTAGCGATCAATGAATTATTTAATTCGGATAACGCTATAAAAGTTATTGGTACTCGTCATGGAGAGAAATTATATGAAACTTTACTCACCAGAGAAGAAAATGTAGTAGCTCAGGATTTGGGAGGTTTTTTTAGAGTGCCTGCAGATAATAGGGATCTTAACTATGACAAGTATTTTGTATTGGGTGATCAAAAACTATCATCAGAAAATGAATATAATTCACATAATACAGAGATTTTAAATATTGAACAAATTAAGAAAAAATTAATAGAACTAGATTTTGTTCAAGAACAACTGAAAGGCTGGAATTCATGATGAATGTACTAGTGACTGGTTCAGAAGGGTTCATTGCCAAAAATCTTATAGTAGAATTAAAGAATCATAATAATATAACTATATATGAATATTCCAGAGAAACTGATCCACTATTGCTCGATGCTTATTGTAAATCAGCAGATTTCATCTTTCACCTTGCAGGAATAAATCGTCCAAAGGATCAATCTGAGTTTATGGATGGTAATTTTGGTTTTTTGTCTATGCTCTTAGATCTCCTCAAAAAACACAAAAATAATTGCCCGATTATGCTTTCATCTTCTGTACAAGCTTTACAAGATAATGCTTACGGAATCAGCAAAAGAGCCAGTGAAGAATTGCTTATAGAACACAATAAAGCTACAGGTGCCAGTATATTCATTTATCGTTTTCCTAATGTTTTTGGTAAGTGGTGCAAACCTAACTATAATAGCGTCATAGCAACATTTTGTTATAACATTTCTCGTGATCTATCTATTAAAGTAAGTGATCCTAATGTTGTAATGAATTTAGTTTATATAGATGATGTTGTAGAAGAATTAATACATATCTTAAATAAAACAAAAAAATCAGATGATCATTTTTTTGAAGTTCCTGTAACACATACATCAACCCTTGGTGAGATTGTTGACTTAATTCGTTTTTTTAGAGAGAGTCGCGAAACAAAAGATATTGCAGATATGTCTGATGCGTTAACAAAAAAAATGTATAGCACTTATTTAAGTTATTTACCAGAAGATCAATTCAGTTATCAATTGAAAATGAACAAAGATCAAAGAGGTTCTTTTACTGAATTTATTAAGACAACGGATCGGGGACAGGTTTCTATTAATATTTCTAAACCGGGCATAACGAAAGGAAATCACTGGCATCATACAAAAAATGAGAAGTTTCTTGTTGTTAGCGGCAAGGGGGTAATTCGTTTCCGGAAGATTGGTTCAGATAAAGTATTGGAATATTTCGTGAGTGGTGATAACTTGCAGGTTGTGGATATTCCTGTAGGATACACTCATAACATTGAAAACCTTCTTCATGATACTGATATGATCACTGTTATGTGGGCAAATGAGCACTTTAATCCTGAAAAACCCGATACTTATTTTATGGAGGTGAACTAATGAAAAGATTAAAGGTTATGACTGTAGTTGGTACTCGACCTGAAATAATTAGACTTTCTGCAGTCATAAAAAAATTAGAGCAATCCAATGCTATCGAACACATACTTGTTCATACTGGCCAAAATTACGATTATGAATTAAATGAAGTGTTTTTTAAAGATTTTAATCTAAAAAAACCGCATTATTTTCTGAACGCTGCAAGTGGAAATGCAGTTGAAACAATTGGAAATATTCTCATTAAGATTGATCCTATTATGGACGAAGTTAATCCTGATGCTTTTTTGGTATTAGGAGATACAAATAGTTGCCTATGCGCTATTGCAGCTAAAAGAAGACAGATTCCGATTTTTCATATGGAAGCAGGTAATAGATGTTTTGATCAAAGAGTACCTGAAGAAACTAATAGGAAAATAGTGGATCATATTGCAGATGTCAATCTAACTTATAGTGATATAGCAAGAGAATATTTAATAAGTGAGGGTTTGCCTGCTGATCTTATAATAAAAACAGGAAGTCCTATGTATGAAGTCCTGAACTCAAAAAAAGAAGATATCAAGAAATCCGATATACTAAAAAGACTACAACTTAAAGAAGAAGAGTACTTTGTAGTGTCAGCTCATAGAGAAGAAAACATTAATTCTGAAATTAACTTTATGAATTTAGTGGATACTTTGAATGCTATAGCAGAAAAATATAACATACCTGTTATTGTTAGTAGCCATCCTAGAACACGAAACATGATAGAAGCAAAAAACATAGAATTTAACCCATTAATAACAATTTTAAAACCACTTGGGTTTAGTGACTATGTTAAGCTTCAAATCAACTCGAAAGCTGTAATCAGTGATAGTGGTACTATTAGTGAGGAATCTTCAATTCTAAATTTGAAAGCATTAAATATTAGACAGGCACATGAAAGACCCGAAGCTATGGAAGAAGGATCGGTCATGATGGTCGGTTTAAATAGAGATAGGATTCTGCAAGGACTTCAAATACTGGAAACGCAAAACAAAGATTCCTTGGTGACAGTAGAAGATTATTGCAAACCTAATGTCTCTGATAAAGTACTAAGGATTATAATCTCTTATACTGATTACGTGAATAGAGTAGTTTGGAGAAAATAAAGACTATGTTATTAGTATTGAATTAAATATTGATGAAGGTGAAAAATGGGTAATCGGCTAAAAATACTGCATATTAATTCTGGAAACTTTGGGAGTACAGGGAGTATTATGTTAAATATCTCGGAGGCAGCAGATGAAAAAGGACATGATTCTTATGTATCCTTTGCTAAATCTAGGACAAGTAATAAGAAGGTAATAAAAAATGGGGTTTCAATTGGAAGTATAGTTGAGAGGAATGTCCATTTGAAGTTAGCCTACTACACTGGACTTAATGGGTCATTTTCAATATTTTCCACAAAGCGATTTCTTAGGAAAATTGATATAATCAAGCCCGATATTATACATCTTCATAATCTCCATAATTGTTATATAAATTTGAAGTTATTATTTGATTACATTAAAAAAAAGAGGATTCAAGTAGTATGGACTCTCCATGATTGCTGGGCCTTCACTGGACAATGTACACATTTCACTTTAACAAACTGTGAAAAATGGAAAAATCAATGTTACGAATGTCCACAGTATAAAGAATATCCAGCAAGTCGGATTGATATGACCAGAAAGATGTATTCTCTTAAAAAAGAATGGTTTAATGGTGTTGAAAATTTAACTCTAGTTACACCATCCCAATGGTTAGCAGATAAAGTCAAACAATCTTTTTTAAGGGGTTATCCAGTCAAGATTATTAATAATGGAATTGATTTGAATATTTTTAAACCGATAAAAAGCGATTTTAGGAGTAAATATAATTTATCTAAAAAAAAAATTATACTTGGTGTTGCAAATCCCTGGAGTAAAGGTAAGGGTTTAGACATTTTTGTTGAATTGGCGAAGAAAGTAGATAAATCATACAAAATTGTTTTAGTTGGACTATCCTCAGAGCAACTGAAAAGTATTCCTTCAAATATATTAGGATTACCTAAAACAAATAATACTCAAGAATTAGTAGGAATATATAGCTCAGCAGATTATTTTGTTAATCCTAGTATAGAAGAAACAATGGGATTAGTTACAGTGGAATCAATAGCGTGTGGTACACCAGCCATAGTATCAAATTTTACAGCAGTACCAGAAATGCTTAATTCGGAAAGTGGAATAGTGATTGATAAATATGATGCTGACACTTTTTATAAGGCTATCAAGTCAAACAACAAATTTAAACAAGAGAATCTTCTTAAATGGGCTGAAAATTTTGAATTGAAGCGTAAATATAAAGATTATATACTGCTTTATGAATCAATTATTAAGTAGAAATAATAATATAGATTGTTGAGGTCATAAAATGAGAATTGGGACAATTACATTCCATTGGGCAACAAATTATGGTGCTGTGTTGCAAGCTTATGCTTTACAGAGATACTTGATAAAGAGTGGATTCAAAACTGAAATTATAAATTATGTACCTTTTAAAGTTAAAGCAAGAGAAATTTTATCTAACATTAAAAGACTACAAATAAATAATTTGAAAAAAGAATACAAGATAAATAAGTTTAGAAATAAAAATTTGATGTTATCAAGAAGGAAATTTCATTCAAATGATCAATTATATAAATATTGCAATGATTACGATGCGTATGTTTGCGGCAGTGACCAAGTATGGAATGAATGGTTCTTGAAATCATCAGAGAATAAGCCTAATTTGAGTTACTATTTGAATTTTGTAAGCACCAGTAAAAAAAGAATATCGTATGCTACCAGTTTTGGTGCTAATAAGTTATCTGATGAAAATGCTAATGTAGTTAAAACAGAATTGGATAAATTTAATAATATTGGAGTTCGCGAAAACACAGGTAAATCAATAATTGAGAATTTAGGCTTAAATGCACATTTGGTGGTAGATCCTACCCTACTATTAGATGTAAATGAATATAATGAATTAATTGCCCACATAAATAAAAAATCTCATTACAAATTGTTTTCCTATGTGCTGCATAAAAATCAGGATATTTCGTTAAAAATAAATAATTATATTTTTGGGAATTATTTCAGTGATAAAGATAAGATATATTATAATGAGCCGATAGGTATTCCTGAATGGTTGTATGCTTTGAAAAACTCAGAGTTTGTTTTAACTAATTCATTTCACGGGTCGATTTTTTCTATAGTATTCCGTCGGCCGTTTTTAGTTGTTCCTGTTGAAGGTTCTAAGATGAATGATCGGATTACAACCTTATTACATTCAGTAGGTTTAGAAAATAGAATAATAGATGAATATAATGAAAGTACAATTGATAGGCTAATGAACGAAACTATTGATTGGGAGAAAGTTGATGAGAAAGTAAAGGAAATGAGAAAAGGTTCCATTAATTTCCTTGAAAATTCTCTTGTACAGCAGAAATAGAAATTTGTATATTATACCGAAAGTAGCTGTTTAAAAATGAATTCAATAAAAAACGGAGCGCTTTTATCATACTTTTCACTCTTTGTTACTCTATTAATTGCTTTATTATATACTCCAATAATGATTCGATTATTAGGTCAATCTGAGTATGGGCTATATTCACTTATTGGCTCAATTGCTGCATATTTAAGTGTTATGGATATGGGATTAGGAAATGCAATTGTACGTTACACAGCTAAAAATAGGGTCGATGGAAACAAACTTGCAGAAGCTAAACTCAATGGCTTGTTTTTAATTTTATATTCTATAATAGGTTTTTTAACCCTTTTTTTAGGTGTTCTTTTATTAAAAAGGATTGATAACCTTTTTGGTTCTAGTCTTACGTCAATAGAGTTAACAAAAGCAAGAGTAATGATAGTAATCTTGATAATTAATTTTTCTCTTTCCTTTCCGTTAAGTATATTTGGATCAATTATGCAAGCTTACGAAAGATTTATAGCAATAAAGCTTTTGGCAATAATTCGTACAGTCATTACACCGCTTATGACATTGCCAATACTATTTTGGGGATATGGATCTGTTAGCGTTGTTTTGATTACTACAATTATAAATATAACTAGCTTAATATTCACCATGTTTTATAGTTTTAAATATTTAAAGATTAATTTTCGTTTCGATAAGATTGATTATAGGTTATTAAAGGAGATAATAGGCTACTCCTTTTTTGTTTTTTTAGGTGTAATTGTTGATCAAATATATTGGAATACAGATCAATTTATTTTAGGTATAATTGCTGGAACAATACCAGTTGCAGTTTATGCAATAGCGATGCAGTTCATAAGAATTTATATGCAATTTTCTACATCTTTAAGTGGCATGTTTTTGCCAAGAGTAACTATGATGGTAACAAATAAAGCCACTGGTATAGAACTAACAGAAATAATGACTAAATACGGAAGACTTCAATTTATTATCATGGGGTACATCTTAAGCGGGTTTATATTATTTGGCCAACACTTTATTAATTTATGGGCAGGAGTTAACTATGGAAATGCTTACTACATAGTTTTAATAATAATGATACCTCTGGCTATTCCATTAATACAAAATGTGGGGATTTCGATTTTATATGCTAAAAACTTGCAAAGATTTAGATCAGTTATTTTAATATTTATAGCAATATTAAATGTTGCCATATCATTACCATTAGCAAGAAATTTCGGAGGAATTGGTGCTGCTCTAGCAACAGCAATTTCTTTAGTAATTGGAAATATTATTTGTATGAATATCTATTATCATCGTAAGATTGGTATAAATATAAAAGATTTTTGGCTCAACATATTTTTAATGGCAATACCAATGCTCATTTCAATATTTGTTGGCTTTTGTATAAATTATTTAATTGAAAAAAATGGATTGATATTTTATGCGAGTAAAATTCTGATTTTTTCAGGTTTCTTTTTTACTTTGATGTGGTTCCTTGGGTTTAATAAATATGAAAAAAACTTATTTTTATCAATTTTCAATCCAATAAGAAGTGTGATAATTAAAAAAGCAGTTAATAAGGAAGTGTAAACATGGGTGGGGCTTTTAATGAATTGATTGACACTGTAATAAAGAATGATTATTGCATTGGCTGTGGTACTTGTGCAAGCTTAGACAATTCTCCAGTTTCTATGGAATTGGATAAAGACGGAAAATATAAACCATTAATTAATAATGAATTGTTAACTAACGATATGAAGATTAATGTTTTATCTGTGTGTCCATTCTCGGGTAACAGTAAGAATGAAACGGAAATAGCTAAAGAATTGTTTAGTCAAAATGATGATACTAAGTACGATAAATATTTAGGGTACTATACGGAGAATTATGCCGGCTACGTTAAGACTGGTGAATTTAGGGAGGTGGGAGGATCTGGCGGGATGGGCAATTGGATTGCTTCTCAGCTTCTTAACCATAACTTAGTGGATGCTATAATTCACGTTAAATCTAATACTTCAAATGAAAATCAATTGTTCGATTATCAAATTTCTTATAGTCAGGACGATTTATCTAATGGTGCAAAATCAAAGTATTATCCTATAGAATTATCTCAAGTTTTACAATTAGTTAAAAAGAATGAGGGTAAGTATGCTTTAATCGGTATTCCCTGCTATATAAAATCTATTCGTTTACTAGCAGAACAAGATGAGGAAATTAAAGCAAGGATAAAGTTTTTTATAGGCCTTGTATGTGGTCATTTGAAAAGTGATTTGTTTGCAAAATCTATAGGTTGGCAGCTCGGAATAAACCCGGAGGACTTAACTAGCATTGATTTTAGAAAGAAAATGACTGGTAGAGGTGCCAATGATTATGGTGTTGAAGTTACAGGAGAATATAATTCTGAGAAAATTGTGCTAAGCTCACCATCCAAAGATTTATATACGACGAATTGGGGGCATGGACTTTTTAAATACAATGCTTGTGAATATTGTGATGATGTAATGGCAGAAACTGCTGATGTAACGGTTGGGGATGCATGGCTACCGGAATATTTAAACGATAGTATGGGTACTAATATTGTAGTAGTACGAAATCCTATAATAAAGAATATAATTGATGAACATAAAAATGATATTCACATCCAAAAAATTAGTTCAAAGAAAATATATCAATCGCAAGCTTCTGGTTTCAGACATAGAAGACATGGTTTAGCTTATAGGTTATACCTTAAAGATTACAATAGTGAGTGGAGACCTGAAAAGAGAGTTAAGCCAAATAATAAGATGAGTCTTAAAAGAAAACGAATTTATGAGATGAGAATGTCGCTTTCACATGAAAGCTTTAATGCATTTAGAGTAGCAGAGGGTGAACAGAATTTTGGTGCTTTTATAAATTATATGAACCCGATTATTAAGGAATACAATAGAATGATGGTACCCTCTTTCATGAAAAGGGCTTTAGGAAGGATAAAAAGAGAAATTCTATGTTTAGTGAAAAAATAAGATTCTTAGCGGCGAGTACCGGAAGTAGCTTATGAGACCCAACCTAACCAGGAACAAGCCGGGCAAGCGCAGAAAAAGAATTCTCTTTCTGTTCTTGCCCATTCTATTAATGCTCTTGCTGCTCCTGTGCGCCGGGCGTTTCCTTCCCGTATCGGAGACTCCAAAGCAAGCAGACGTCATCATCATCCTTAGCGGCGGGGGAGGACGGGTGGAGCAAGGGGTTAAGCTGTATAAAGAAGGCTATGCGCCGCAGCTCCTGCTGTCTAACGCTAAGGAGGGGGCCGGTCCCGCCGGTGACATGCGCGAAACAGCCCTCTCCCTGGGAATACCCGAGACGGCGCTTCTGAGCGAAGACGCTGCCGAGAGTACCTACCAGAACGCGCAGCTTACGCTCCCGATTATGAAGCAGCATGGGTTCAAGTCGGCGATTGTGGTGTCGTCGGATTTTCATATGCGGCGGGTGAAGTTTATCTTTGATCATGTGTATAAGAAGTCGGGGATTGAGCTGACTTATATCGGGGCGGACTCGGGCTATAACGCGAAGGCGTGGTGGAGTGACCGGTATAGCCGGGAGACGACTTTTAACGAATACATTAAGATGATTGGCAATGCCTTCGGCTACAATGGCCCGGAAGCGAAGGGTTCGCTGAAGCAGATTAAGCGCTGGTTCCGCAGTGGGTGAAGGAGGGGGAACAGTAGAGGCAGCAGCTTTGCAATTGTGATACCAGGACGACAGAGACCTTATGAGACTACTAGGTGTTTCTGCTGAATCATAACGCCGCGAAGCTGGCGGGATTGCCTGTCCGGAAGTTGCCGGATATAATAACAGGATTCTAACAAAGAAGACATAGACGACGTTCATATGCAGCAGGTTATCTTTTCGATAACCTGCTCTTTATCTTGATTTACCTTAATTAAATTCTCCACCATCCTCTTTATACACCTGACACTACGATATTCAAGGCTTTGATTTTCCCGTTATTAAGCGTGAAGCGGAAATCCAGTGGAATTGGACTGCCTTTGAAATTACCTGAAATGGTGGCGGTGACAACCGTTTCGTCATTTTTCTCCGCACAATTGGTGATTTCAGTCCTACCCGCAGCGTCTCTGTTTGCCTTCACAATGAACTTGCTGATAACTTCGGGACCATGAAATTCTTCTCCATTGTCAACTAATATGGCATCCTCTGCAAAGCAGTTAGCGAGAAGGTCACCGTCAAAGATATCTGAGGCATGATAATAGGCTGCAATAGGCTGCGGCAAAGGAATTGCCCTACTGTTAGAGGAAAGAACATTGTGCAGGCGTGTAATTTTATCCCCTTGCACAGTAAAATGAAAATCAAGATAGAGGGGGTCCGGTAGTCCGGTTTTGTCGTAATTTCCGTCTGATTTTGCGGTAACAACGATCTGCTTGGCATTCTGAACGACATTTATGATTTCTAGTCTTAAGCCTACTTCGAAATAATCGTGGTTGCTCCACTCTTTGATAGCGGTTTTCCCGTGATATTCTTTGCCGGCGTCAAAAACAACGGCATCCTCGGCAAAGATCGAAAGGAAGGCCGCGGGATCATCTGTATTTGTCGCATGAAAATGTTCCTCAACCGGTTGGGGTAATTGAATTTTGTTTATCATAATCATCATTCTCCTTTATAATGTGCGGACAACGCCGCAGTTGATTGTACACTTCTTAATATAAAGGACAAAACCTGACAACAGTCCGTCTGGTTTTGTGTTAAAAAATATGCAAATATGACACACTGGTGTCGTGTTCAGAACGATATACTGTACTTGAATTGAGGTGCTTTAATGCAGATCAGCAGACTTTTCGGCATTGTTTATTACTTACTTGAGAAAAAAGAAACTACGGGGAAAGAGCTTGCCGACCGTTTTGAAGTATCGGTTAGAACAATATATCGCGATATTGAGACATTAAGCAGCGCTGGCATACCTGTCTATACGAATCAAGGCAGAGGCGGCGGAATCGTCATTCTTGACAAATTTATACTCAATAAGTCATTACTTTCTGAAAAAGAACAGGATGAAATACTGCTCGCCTTGCAGAATCTATCAGCAGCGCGGTATCCGGAAATTGAGACTATTCTTTTACGATTAAGCAGCCTTTTCAAAAAGAGTGATGTTAATTGGATTGAATTGGACTTCTCACCCTGGGGAAGTGATGAACGAAACAAAGAAAATTTCCATGCACTAAAAATGGCAATTATAAGTAAACATATTATTATATTCGAATATTTTAATACCTCAGGTGTGAAAAGCTTGCGCAGGGTTGAGCCGAATAAATTGATTTTTAAGGATAAGGCATGGTATTTGAAAGCATATTGCTATGATAAAAGAACATACAGAACATTCAAAATATCCCGTATGGCTAATATTGAAATCACTGAAGAGGTTTTTGAGCAAGAGACATTAGTGGAATCTGCGGCTGAAGCGACAGATAATCAAGTTCAGAAATTTATTGATATTCGGTTAAAAATCTCTCCGGCTGGAGCGTATAGAATATATGATGACTTTAGTGAAAAAGAAATAACAAAACATGAAGATGGATCTTTTACTGTTATCGCATCGATGCCCGAAGGAGATTGGCTTTCAAATTACTTTCTCTCTTATGGTCCGATTATTGAAGCGATGGAGCCTCAAAGTCTACGGGATGCTGTTATGAGCAAGATAGAGGTGATGATGGGGAATTTGAATCGAAAGGGTGGACTTACCTTATGAGACTACTAGAGTCTCTATTTTTTTGCGATCCTGGCAAACCGGTTGCCTGTAGTTCACGGATTAGACTAATCTGCAGCAGTCTGCGTTATTGACCATTGGTATAATGTGACATATTATTACAACTATAAAAGAAATTATATTGGATTCCAGTTAGGTGGTGTTTGCGTGGTCCCTACTACTAGAACGATGATTCGCGATCAATTAGCGTTGTATTTGTCGCAGAAGGGAATGCCTATTAATCAATTCTCGGGACAATCCGGAATTAATTCAGGAACGCTCAGCAGGATACTCAGTGGTCACCAGCCCATTGCTATGAACCATCTGGAGCGAATCACCAAGGCGATGGATCTGCCGGAGGATCATTTTTATAGCTTATACGTGGATGAATGTTTCTATTTCTCGTCACCCACCTGGCGGCGTCTCCGGCCTTTTCTTGTGCGCTCCGCTGAGCTGGGCCGTCTGGATTGCGTTGAACAGGTGGTTCAGAATCTGCTGGAGAATCTGGTCTATGCCCCCATGCTGTTCGAAGTGGCTGAAGGCCTATTTCAAGAGGGGCTGTGGCAAGCTGCTGAATTGCTGTATAAGAATGTGAGTGTCAGTGAGAAGTATCAGAATTCCGAGAGACTCGCGTTATGCCAATACCGTCTGTTCCGTATCGCCATTGGTGATGACCAGGCGCGGAATTTACAGGCTGCGCATCTCTTCGAAGGTTACCTGGACCGGCTGGATGAAGCGGATCAATTGGACGGGTTGAATCATTTGGGTCATGTCTACGGTTCAATGAATCGGTGGCATAAGGTGGATGAACTCGCGAAGAAGATGCTGCAATTAGCGACTCTTCGTTATAATCTTCAGCGCCAGTCGGACCGCAGAGAGAGTAACGAGAAAAAAACCGAGGAACCTCTGTACTTCTATATTCTGTATGCTCAGCTTATCCGTTCAACTGTGTGTGAAGAATTAGGAGACTACAATTCGGCATTAGATTGGGTGTCCCTCTATATGGATGGAAGCTGGATACAGGAGGACAATGAAGAAGCGAAGCGGATTGTAGCTCAGTTCCAGGAGTGGGGTACCGCGAATAGACTGCTCTATCGGGTCATGGGAGGACAATATGAGGCGCTCTCTGACTATGTTGAATATATATCCGCTCGACCAGATGAGATATTTATAGCGTTATACAATATTATCTTGTCTGCTAACCGCTACGATTGGAATGTTGATTATATTCTGGAGCGTTTTGCTTCCTATATTCCTTACCGGACAAATCTTGCAGAGTATGGGATTAATCATAACCAACAAATCATAACCAACCAATACTCGCGATTTCTTGCTGAAATGGCATTCTATTATTTACATAATAAGCGAAAAGAAGGGATTATTTTCATTCTGCAAAGTTTGGAATCATCCGCTAGAATAAATAACGAGAGTAATATCCTCAAATGTGTCGATCTATTCGAGCAGCATCGGCATCTGGCAGATGAAGAAGAGAAAGAGCAATACAAACTTCTAATTAGAGAGGTGCAGGATTTACATGAAAAGAAAATTTATCAAGCTTCTAGCTTCCTGTAGTCTGGCTATTTTAATTATTATACCTGTTGGTACTACTGAGCCCGTAGCAAACAGCAGCACTCAAGCTCTAATTCAAACTATGGGTCACGGTTATGGCGGTTAATGCTTGCCGGGCAGCAATGATATGATATCAAGTAAGTACGCAGACCAAATAACGTTCCCGGTATATCGGGAGCGTTTTTTGATTTGAACGAACTCTTTATAATCCAGTTTACCATATAGTCCCGAACCCCAATAAAATCAACGATTCACTAACAGAGTGTAAGGCATGTACCCCTTTCCTCTATATCAGTTGGTTGGAGCGTTCGAATCCTAGCCGAGCAGAGTATTCATACTTTGACAAATTAATTCATACCAAATACAAATTGTTTTAAAAATTCACTACTGAAAGTCATAGTATAGTCACGGTTTTCTTCTATTAATGACAAGATTCTACAAAATGACCCTCTTTTTCTTATTTTCTTTATCATGTAAAATCTTATTAAGGGATAGCAATGAAAGGAGATGATGGAGAAATTAGCTATTCCTAATAAAAAGTAGGAGGGTATTTTGTGAAAAAGAAATTTTCCATCGCACTTTGTATTGTCTTATTGTTTACAATGTCGATAAGTGGTGTTACTTCAGCTAGTAATATAGAACCTGTTAATAATCTAACGGATACTAAAGTTGAACAACTAAAAGGCTTAGGCTTTAGTGAGGATCAAATTTTAAGTATGCCAGCAGATGTATATAATAGTAAATTCCAGGATCTTAAAGGGGAAGTTATAAGTCAGGTAGAGACTATATCTAAATTCGATGGTAATGGGAATGAGACAGTTTATTTTTCTAAAGAAGAAGCGTATAATGCAATGTTTCAACAATATTTAACTCCATTTTCAGGCGGGTCAAATTCGCACAATGATTCTTGGATTAGCAAAACAATGACCGTTTCCGACCTAGGAAGTAAACAGTACCTCCTTAAATATGATTTTAGATGGCTTAATGCTTTCTGGTTCGCTTTGAAAGATGCAGTGGCTATAACTCATCCTGAAAGTCTTAGCCCAATAGCAAACTCGGAAATAATGGTGTATAGTTATGATAATCCTCACAATGGCCAAACAATTTCAAATTACTATTGGACTGCTCAAGAACAAAAACCGTTCGGTTATGGATTTCAATTCGACTTAGTTGGAGATATTCTTGGTGATGGGACAGTTCAAAATAGAGGATATATGAGTTATAGAGTTAAGGCAACGCCAGATAGTTATGTGGGTTTTGCAAACGCTTACGGACACTACGCGCATAAAACACTTAGTCTTACAACTGGCTTTGGTCTTATACCTGGGGGATTAAATGTTACTCCTTCATCTGCATGGAACAAAGCGACAGATGTTAATGCCCAATTTAGAATTGAGTAGGTGAAAGAGTGCTTATTTGGTTGTATATTGTTCTTCCAATATCGTGTTTTTTATTTCTTTTTAACTTTGTACTTGCGTTTAACAAGATCCGTGAAGGTAAAGGGATTTCTATCCTAAACGTAATTCTGGCTTCAATTGGACTTTATTTAATGATCTTTATCCCATCATGGTTTATTGCTTTGGAAGCTGGAAGAGTATAATTCATGTTCTTTAGTAAAAGATGAAATACGATCTGAGTTAAGATCGTATTTCATCTTTTTTGTGTGCAATCAATTTTATGCAATCAATACTCACGTAACAAAACAAACTATTGGGAAGTTCTATTCGGTTGTTGTGTATTCACTTACTGATTAAGCGCTGGTTCCGCAGGTAAGTGTCTTTTTACAAAAAAAGTAATGCTATTCCCTATTGCCCTCCACAATGCGACAAACAAACCAGGTATCCCGGTCTATAATTAGGAGCAAATCTATTTATAGTCTGGGAGAAATGGACCATGCCTAATTATTATTTTAGGGAAGTGTGGACACCGTTACGCTTGTTCGGGATCAGATTCTACCGGGATGACCAGGACCGGCTGTGGGTGAAGAAGGGGAAGCAGCGGCGGAAGCTGGTACGGAAAGAGGATAATGAGACGATGGAGACCTGAGGGTCTTCATCTTTTTTTATAGGAAATGCAGGTGTATGATGATTCAGTAGACTAGATAGAGAGAAGGAGTTGCGGATATGTTGCCTAAGGAGAAAGTACATAAGTTAAGAGAATGGATGGCGGAGCGCGGGATAGCGGCCTGTGTGGTATTAAGCGGGGATGCGCACATCAGTGAATATGAGGGGGAGCACTGGAAAAGCCGCCGCTGGATTACCGGCTTCACCGGTTCCGCCGGAACGGCTGTGATCACGCTAACGGATGCTGGCTTGTGGACGGATGGCAGGTACTACATTCAGGCGGAGCGGGAGCTGGAAGGCTCGGGCATCCGTCTGTTCCGTATGGCTGAACCGGGCGTCCCGCAATGGGATGAATGGCTGGCAGAGCAATTGTCGCAAGGCGCACGTATGGCGGTAGATGGCAGAACGTTGTCCGTATCCGCTATGAAGGGCTTGCAGGGCAAGCTCGCGGAGAAAGGGATTCAGACGATTACAGACGTCGACCCGGTAGGGGCGATCTGGACGGACAGACCGGCCATTCCGGCCGAGCCGCTAATGCTGCATGATGAACAGTATGCGGGCCTCAGCCGGGTAGATAAGCTGGAGCAGGTCCGGCAGGCGATGAAGCGTAAGGGGGCTGATTATTATGTGCTGTCTGCGCTGGATGATCTCTGCTGGTTGTTCAACATCCGGGGACGGGATATTCCGTTCAATCCGTATGTGACTGCTTTTGCCATAGTAGGGGTACATCACGCAATATTGTTCGCCGGAGGACATAAATCCACCCCGGAAGATAAGGATACGCTGGCCCGGGATGGAGTGGAGATCAAGGAGTATGAGGACATCCTGCCGTTCCTGCAGGCGCTCCCGGAAGCGGCTTCGGTGCTGTACGATCCGAATAAAACCGGATATAGTCTGGCGGCGGCCATCCCGGAATCCGCTTCTATTATGGAAGCGCCGGGTCTTGTGGTGGCCCTTAAGTCGATTAAGAACGAGGTGGAGATCCGTAATATCCGTGATGTCTATTTGAAGGATGCCGTTGCCCTTGTAGGATTGTTCAAATGGCTGCAGGAGACCGTCCCCGTGCGTCCGGTGACAGAGGTGGAAGCAGACCAGAGGGGGCTGGAGCTGCGGCGGCGGCAGCCGTTATTCGCTGAGCTGAGCTTTTCCAGTATCTCTGCTTACGGCGCGAATGCTGCGATGATGCACTACTCGCCGTCCGCCGACCATCCGGTAGAGTTGGAAGCCAAAGGCCTGTATCTGCTGGATTCGGGCGCACACTTCCAGAACGGGACAACGGATATCACCCGCACGCTGGCGCTTGGCCCGCTGACGGATGAGGAGAAGAGAGATTTTACACTGGTGCTGAAGTCTGTGATTGCGCTCTCTACGGCCAAGTTCCTCTATGGCTCCACCGGATCTACGCTCGATATTCTCGCCCGCAAGCCGATGTGGGACCATGGCCTCGATTACAAGTGTGGAACCGGACATGGTGTGGGCTATTACTCCAATGTGCATGAAGAGCCGCAGCGGTTCAGCTTCAAGCCGAATGAGGTCCGCCTGGAGCCTGGGATGATTATTACGGTAGAGCCGGGAGTCTATAAGGAAGGCCGTCATGGTATCCGTACGGAGAACACGCTGCTGATTACGGAGGATGTGACTACGGAGTTCGGAAGATTCCTTAAATTTGAAGACCTCTGTTATTTACCGATAGACCTCCGGGCGATTGAGCCGTCTATGCTAAGCAGCGAGGAGCTGGATTGGGTGAACCATTATCATGCTGAGGTGTACGATAAGCTGGCTCCGCTGCTGGATGAGGAGCACCGGCTGTGGCTGAAGCGGGAGACGGCGGCTTTGGTGTTGTGAGGAATAGTAGAATTGAAACGGCGGGGACCTTGGGGTCTTCGTCTTTTTTATATGTTTTTGGAATTTATTTTAGACAAAATATGACAAAAACCCGGCGTGAAGTTAACTTTCCGGGACCCTGTTAAGGAAGTAATAGACATTTTCGCGAAAAAAATGTAACATCCTTGTTGTGAGTCTTCTGAATAGGATTAACTGGGGAGGGAGTAATAATCTAACTATAAGTTAAAGTGTATGGATTGAACTGGGGAGAAGGAGATGTAATATGTATTCGAAGAAATTAAGAACGGCAGTTTCCATGGTTATGGTCGTATTATTATCGTTTTTAAGTGTGCTTGAGGTATCAGCCGCCCCGTTCAGGGCAGGGGTAGTCTCTAACGACAGGCTCCCGGACGGGACACAAAGGATTACGGTCAATAGTGTAGTAGATGTGACTTATAGCGATCTTAAGGTTCTAAATGAGGTTAAGTTCGTACTTATGAAAGAAGATGCCCAGATAGCCAGTAAGGTGAAGGCGAGAAGTGAAGCCAAGCTGACTGTGCTGGATGCAGTGTATACTTCTATGGAGTACAATTATCTTTCTTTTGAAGGGCTGGCTGCCGGTGAGGAATATTCTCTTCATGCCGAATATACGGGCGAGCAGGGGCTGGTGGTGACACTCCCGCAGAGCATCCGGGTGCCTTCAGCTACGGGGATTGAAATCTCTGTAGAACGGATGACTAAGGATTCCAATACATATGAAAGTGCTACACAATCGGAGATCCGCAGCGATGATAAGAATGTAAGGCTTACCATCCTGAATAATGGTGTTCCGCTTGTGAATGGGTCTGTGGCGGTATGGATGAATTATCAGTCTTACAACTATACCACGGATGCGAACGGACAGATTCAGCTTAGGGATAATCATCAATTATCTATGAATAGTCCGGTAATGTTCGTATTGCTTAAGCAGGGAAGCGAACAGTATGAGGCTAAGCCTATCTATGTAACTGATCGGGAGCAAGCGGGTACATATATGGTGGCTGTCCGTTATCTGGATGCCAAGGGGAAGCTGTTCACTCAGCCGTTCCTGACTAACTCCGGACTCAGTGGAATGGTGAATCAGTTTGCGGTGCCGGGATATACGGTGCTGGTATTCAGAACGGGAGAGGTGTCTGGAGACTATAAAGCTTATATAGCCACTGAGGACCGTGAAGCTTACATGTTCCAGCTTCCTGCCTCTTCATTGTACGCAACGGAAGACGGGCTACACAAAGAAATCATCAAGGATGCCAGTGACTACAGCCGGATCAGCTTCCGTGCCTCCTTGGACGGTGAGCCTGTATATGTAGAGAACTATTCTCTCATTGATAATACCAGGTACAAGCAGATTGGCGATGCAAGAGGTGCTAAGCTCTTTTTCGGGCAAAGTATCTATCTTGAGAAGAATAAGGAATATGAATTCACGTCGCTTGCTAGAAATCGTGATACCGGCGTCAATATCTTATTCCGCAATAAAATCACTCCGACTGAAGCAAAACATGAAATATTCTATGATGGACATTCCCGGGATTTCAGCAAGCTGCAACTTCAGATACCGGCTATGGGGATGGGGCGTGGTAAAATAAACATTTCTTATCTGAACGAAAGATATAACTATAACCAGATCAGTATGAATCTTGCTGTAGGCGATCATCTGTATGTACCTAAGGGTGAAGAAATTCACCGCTTGACGGCAAACACTACTTTTGGCGGTGCGGATTCTAACAGCAATCCGAATGAACTTGTATTGAGTTCATACTTCACTCCGTCAGATAATGAGTATACCATCCGTGGAGGCAGTACTTATAAGGCCGGAATCAGCTTCCGGGTTCCGGGTTCCAATTATTATGACGAGGCTGAACTCCGCAATCAGGTAGTTCTGGGCGAGAGTGTAGATGTTCTGGTGAAGGTGACAGATGAGTACGAGAATCGTCTTGATCTCAGCAGTAATTATAAGCTGGTCATCACAGATGAGAGCGGTGCAGTGATCTCGGATGACTCTCTGTATTGGTCTACTGAGGAACAGGAAGGCAATCCGCAGCGAATCAACATGCGGAATTGGAAGCCTGCCAAATCAGGCACGTATAAGGTTCAATTATTCCCAAACACCTGGATAAATAATGGTTATGTTCAGGGGGACTTGCTGAGTGAGGCTGAGCTGAAGGTTCTGCCGAAGAACGAATTGGATATTGAGATTAGAGGCAATGACGGCAAGCTGGTGGATCTGGTAGACAAGCCATACCTGACCGATGACCAGGCGCAGAAGGTAACGATTACTGTACGCCAGCATGATACGGGTGCCCAGGGGCAACCGGTGGCAGGAGTGCAGATCCGCCGTTATGAGGAGGTGCTTGGCACCACCGATGAGCAGGGAACGTTCACCATTCCGGCTGACAAGGCTTCTTATATAGGTGAGCTGTATTTTAAGAAGACTGATTATTTAGCTAAAAGTGTGTACGTAGCGATCATTGATCCGCAATCGCAGGCTGTCATCCGTGTACGGGGTCTCGATAAGGCGGAAGGCGGGAACTATGCGGGCGGGATTCCGCTCGATAATGCGAATATCCAGGCTATAGTGAAAAGAAGCGACGGAACTTCTGCTACCGCCTCTTCTTACATTCGCACTCCCGGATCACAGGGATTCCTGGTAGTAGATTCTCCTTCTGCCGTAGATGTTGATTTCATACGCTACAACAGAAGCCATAATGGAGTGGAGTCCAAATATGGTTACTACATGTATGGCTCCATTAACACAGAACCCGGCAAGGATTATTCGCTGGTGCTGGATGCAAGACAAGAGCTTCAGGAAGTCAGCAAGGTTCTATTAGATCAGCCGACAGATGAGTTGTATGTGGTGCGGCGGGACTTGGCAGGGGCGGATTATATCCCTTATGTTATCGACAGTAATCCTGCAGATGAGAATTATTTCTACGCAACTCAAGGAACCTATAGCATGCTGGCACATACCCGGTCGGACACTTTTGTATACCGTGATCAGGTGGTAATCGGTGCAGGAGACAATAGCTTGTCGATGGATGATAGTGCGTCCGCGCTGGCTACGCTGGTGGCGCCTGAATCGGGGACAATCTATGCGGTTAAATATACGACTGCGGGCCAATCGACACTCCAGGGCTATGCGTTCAATGCCAATCAGGTACAAGTTACCCCTGGCGATGTAGTAGTATCTGTAGACCAAATCAAGGGTGCCATCGAATACCAGTACGATATTCATTTCGCACCTGGAACGCTGCAAGCAGGCACACTAACCCAGATTGCGCCACCGGCCTTGAAAGGGCTGGATATTGTAGGGTTGCAGAATGGAAAATTAATCCGGCCCGCAGGTACGACCTTGCTTGAGATTGGACTGGTCGATACGGCAGGCAACTCCATCGGACAAATCAAGAAGCCGCAAATTCTGGTTGCCAATGGCGGATCAAGCAGAGGCAGCAAGAGTCTGTCCCCGGACAAGGCTACCTATGAGCTTCAGGACGAAGCGGGGAAAGTGCTCTCTACAGAGACGATACAAGGCTACCCGCTAATGGCGGTCTCTTATAATTATGCAGATAAAAAATTTTTGACGGACGGTACTTATGTGATCAAAGCTTCGATGACTATTGATGGACAGACCTATACCCTGGACAAAAAAGTAATCCTGGAGTCGTCTGGAGGTACTGTGGTTAATCCGGCCCCGAACCCGCCGGGAAGCGATAATGGTGGTAGCGGCGGCAACACCGGTACGAATCCAAATCCTGCACCGGCACCAGGAGGAAGCGGGCCGGGAGCACCTGGACCAGCAGCAACACCGGCTGCTCCGGCTCCGGCTGCGGCAACAGGGAATGACGCGAATGTTCAGCAGCAGAATGACAAGCTGCAGGACTTGCTGAAGAATACTTCCGGCTCTGCGGCAGAGAAGGCTTCGGCGGCCCAGAATGCGCTGTCCAGCATTGCCGAGTCACTCAAATCGGCTAACACGCCTGCACAGGCTGAACAGAACAGTAAGAGTCTGTCTCAGGCCATGGGCACAGCAGCGCAGCTGCTGGGAACTATTCAGGATTCCTCAGAGAAACAGAAGATTGTGAGTTCAATTACTCAATTGATAGGAAGTGCGCCTTATTTACTGAACAAGCTGGATAGCTCCAGCAAGGCAGTAGAGGTTGCCCAGGCCCTTATTAATAATGCGGCTGCGGTGCTGAATAACGCGCAGGGCATCAAGGCTGAAGAGGTTCAGAAGCTGAAGGATGCTGTTATTCATTCCAGCCAGGCCGCGCTTAACAAGGCTGGCGAAGTTACAATTACCAAAGAAAATGTAGCTGTAGAAGGAAATGCCGTCTCTTCACAGCTGGATGCGGGATTCATCAGCGCACAGATTGAAACGGCCAAGCAGGCATTAGCATCAGTCGCTGGAGAGCTGACAAGCAAGCTTGGGGCCGGAACAGCTGCTGACCTCAAGCTGAGCCTGACGGTGAAGGTACCTCCGGTGGATAAAGGGATTCATAAGCTCAACACCACGCTTCCCTCCGAGATTCTTACCCTGGTGCGGGAGAATGATATTGCCGGATTGAAGATTCAAATGGATCAGACGGCATTCACCATTGAGCCGGATACCTTCGGTAAGGTTGAGGCAGGCCAGAAGATTAATCTGGCAGCAGAAGTTGTACAGAATGCTGTGATTACCAAACCCCGTCAGGCAGAACCGCTGGCTAACATCCCAGTGATGGAATTCAGTGCTTCTGTTGGCGGCCAGCCGGTGAAGAGCTTCGCTAAGCCGATCGATGTGACCTTTGATGTGTCAGCCATTGATATTTCGAAATATTCGGAGGCGAATCTGGAGAATCTGACCGTGTACGTCCTGAATGAGAAGAGTCTTACCTGGGAAGCGGTTGGGGGTAAATATGATCCTGTTACTCAAACTGTAACTGCGCCGAGAGGACACTTCAGCAAGTACACTGTGATGCTTGGAGCTGCTGCATTCACAGATGTGCCTGCCAGTCACTGGGCAGTGAAAGAGATCAATTACCTGTTGACCAAGGGAATCCTGGACGAAGGCGGAGCATTTGCTCCATCTGACAAGATTACCCGCGAGCAGTTCGCGGCAATGATCGCCAGAGCTTACGGACTGAATGGTGAGGGAGTGGTCTTGCCGTTTAAGGATATCAAGACAACGAATCCTTATGCGGATGAGATTGCTGCGGCTTATGCAGCCGGGATCATTAACGGCAAATCACCGGCAGCTTTTGACCCTGAGGCAACCATCACACGTGAAGAGATTGCAACAATGCTTGCACGTGCACTTACAGCGTATAACGGTAAATCGGCTGTTACCCAGCCGGAAGCATTGATTGCCTCCTTCACAGATGGAGCCAAAATATCGAAATGGGCGGCATCCAGTGTGGCATTGACCAAGAGTATGCATCTGTTCGAAGGCTTCGGGGATCAGAGCTTCCGTCCTGCCCAGACCGCCAGTAAAGCAGAGGCGGCGGCCTTGATCTACCGGTTATATCAGTTGAAATACTGAATGATATCTAAACTCAAAAAAGCAGCGGTTCTCCCGGTATTGGAGAATCGCTGCTTTGTGTTGTGGTCAAAAGTCTGAGCTGTATAACTACAGGATCACTCCCGCCTCCGCTCAGGAATCACAAAGGATACCGTAGTGCCAACTTCGGGCTGGCTGCGGATGACGAGGCCTTCGCCGTAGAGCTGAGTCAGGCGCCGGTTGGTGTTCAGCAGGCCGATGCCGCGGTGGGCCTGGAAGGTGTCGTCGAGCAGACGGGCCACCTGTTCCCCGCTCATGCCCTTGCCGTTGTCCTCCACTTCGAAGGAGGTGTATCCCTTCTGGCGGTGAATGCGGACCTGGAGCTTGCCTCCGGCTTTGCGGCTCAGCAGGCCGTGTCTGACGGCGTTCTCCACCAGCGGCTGTAGGGTGAGCGGAGGAAGCAGCAGCTCGATGCCGGGATCAACCTCCCATTCGATCTGCAGACGTTCCTCGAAGCGGGCCTTCTCAATGAAGAGATAGGATTCTACCAGCTCCAGCTCATGGGATAATCCGACGAGCTGCTGCGAGTTCATATAATCGAAGCTGATGCGCAGGTAGGAGGAGAAGGCTTCTCCGAGATCGCGCATCTTCGGCTGGTCGAATTCACTCAGCGCCATCAGTGCGTTCAGCGTGTTAAACAGGAAGTGCGGCTGAATCTGTGCCTGCAGGTAAGCTGCCTCCATCCGCAGGCTCTGGTTGATGGACTGCTTCAGTCCGGTCAGCGAGCGGACCCGGTACTTCAGCTCCAGCGCGTCCACCGGCTTGGCGACATAATCGTTGGCCCCGGCCAGGAAGCCGGTATAGATGTCCGCCGGCTGGTTGCGGGCGGTGAGCAGCAGGATCGGCAGCTCCGAGAGGGAGAAGCGCTGCCGGACGATCCGTGTTAATTCATAGCCGGACATATACGGCATCATCACATCGGCGATCAGCAGATCCCACGGCTCGGTGCCAAGCAGCTCCAAGGCTTCCCCGGCGCTGGTGGCGGTGACCAATTGATAGTGCTCTGCCGAGAGCATGCTGGAGAGCACCTTCAGATTGACCGGATCATCATCGACAGCCAGGATCAGAGACTTGGCCGACTGAGAGGCGTCCTGTATCTGCGGCGGAGCCGTTAACTCTATAGGGACTGTGAGATTGCGGATATCGGACTGTTGTAATAGCAGCCGGTTCTCCTCAAGCAGCAATCCCTTCAGATCCGTGTTGTCCGGCTGCCTTGCGGCATCTGTATCCTGACCTGTCCTCTCCCGGGCCCCGGCAGAGGAGGCCAGCGGAAGAGTGAAGGTGAACACGGACCCTTTTCCCGGCTCAGAGTCTAGTGTAAGGTCTCCCCCGTGCAGCTCCGTCAGCTGCTTGCTGATGCTTAAGCCCAGACCGATGCCGCCTCCGTCAATGATGCCTTTGCTGCCCTGTTCATAGGGCGAGAAGATCCGCGCCTGCGTCTCCTTGTCGATCCCTGCCCCGGTATCGGCTACACTAATCCAAGCAAGCTTGCCGTCGTTAACGGCGGAGACGGTGACTGTTCCGGCCTGCGTGTATTTGATGGCATTGTGCAGCAGGTTATACAGAATCTGCACAATCCGCTTCTCATCGCCCCAGACCGGGGGCAATGAAGCAGGCAGCTCATTACGCAGCTGCAGGCGTTTGCCCTCGATCATGAATTCGAACATCCCCAGTACGCCCGAGACCAGTGAACCCATGGCCAGCGGCTCACGCTGCAGCACAATCCGCTTCTCCTGCAGACGGGTCACATCGAGCAGATCGTTAAGCATCAGGGACATCCTGTGGCTGATCGTAATGAGCAGCTCCAGATCCTTAGAGCTCTGTTCGTCCAGCACCTGTTGTTCCTTGGAGGCTACAGTCTGGGCAATGCTGATAATGCCGTGCAGCGGTGTCCGCAGCTCATGGGAGGTATTCGCCAGGAATTCGTCCTTCTTCTGGTCGCTCTCCTTCAGTTGCTGGTTGAGCAGCCGGTTCTCCTCTGCATTGCGGAAGTACCGCTTGAACCAGTAGGAGGAGAAGCCAATAATTGCGGCAATGACATCTATAGGATAATACAGGATACTTCCCTTGGCATTGGATTCCATGGCCCCGCCAATGACGCTGGAGCCGATAGCGGCGGCAGCAAACAGCAGGAAGAATGAATCCTGCTCCTGCCGCATCACCATCCGGCCTATAGAATAGATGACTCCGACTACCGGAAGCAGGTAGAGGACGGAGAAGAACAGTCTGGCATAGACCACGTAATGTGCCGGTAAGATCAGAACATAGGCGGTATAGACCAGGAGACCCAGCAGATAGATTTTGAACAGACGGCCGGGGCGCTCGTAGGCAGAGAAGCTGCGCGTCAGCAGTAGCATGAACAGAGACAACGCAGGGTAGGCCAGCATTTTGAGCTTCAGTGCCCAGGTATAGTTAATGGGGAACCAGAGCAGGAGAATCGTATCGTTATCGGCTACAATGGTAGTTGCTACTGCCATCAGCAGGAGGAAGAAGAGCAGGAACGCCCGCTGCTTCCGGTTAAAAAAGAATAAAATCCCCGCATACAGCGCATGCAGCAGCATGATCATGAACGCCACCAGCTGGAAGCCGAGTGAATACATCCGTTCGCTATCCACCGCTGCTTGGGAGCCGAAACGGATCGACCTCACAATCCCGCCCTCCAGCGGATGGTCGTAGTTGGCTGCCCGGACGAGGAGAACAATCTCCTGTCTTCCCGGATTCTCGTAGGCTGCGGTGTAAGAGACCGCCTTAGGGATATAGTCCCCGCTATCCGTGGACAGCTTCCCGAAGCTGGTCTCTCTCTGCTCGTTAATATCGATGCTGGAGGTGGCCTGAATCCGCTGAATCCAGAAGCCGTAAGATTCGGTCTGTGACGGGTCTATAAGGATGCGCAGCTTGTATGTACCATAGCCCAGAGAGGATTGCTCCCCTTCCGGGAAGCCGCTGCTCCAGTCACCTGGAACCTGGACAACATGCGGTGTGGCCGCAGCAAGTAGGGCGGAATCCTCATAGCCCAGGAGCTGGCCGGGATAGAACTCCCATTCTCCATCCAGCTGAATGGACGGGGAATTCACGAAGTCCCAGCCCCGCATATCCAGCACACCTTGCTGTGCCTCGGGATGCTCAGACGCCGTATTGGCATTGAACCACAGATCGCGCAGACTGATCAGAATGGTTAAGTAGAGAAGCAGCAATAGAGCATGCTTAGGGTTGAATCTGGCTTTTGTCTTCATTAGGTGTGTACTCATCGAGGTTATCTTCATCATACGGTTTCAATTCGACATCTGTGATAGTTATCCTGCTTACCCCCAAATGCCAATTAGCAGAATTCCGCAGAAAATGACAACCGAGCATATCATCCGCCGCAGGCCCTGCCGCTCCTTCAAGAGCAGCACACCGAGGAGCGTAGCGAATATGGTTCCGATCTCTCTCAGCGGGCTGATGTGGGCGAGCGGTGCTTGCTGAAGTGCGAACAGGAACAGCAGATAGGAGCCCGGATTCAGCACGCTGCCCAGCAGGATGGTGAATTTGTTGCGGCGCCACTCTTCAAGCAGCTTCCGCGATCTCAGGACCGCGGGTGTCAGTCCGGCAACGAAGCCGATATTGGTCACCTCAAGCAGCGCCAGCGGCGACATATGCTGAAGGTTCAGCTTATCGACGAATACGTAGCAGGTGGTGCATAATCCTACGCAGAGGGCCATGAGTATCGGTGTGTAGTAGCCTAAGGTGGTGCCGGAGCCGGAGGAAGCCGGGAGGCTTCTTCTTGCGCCAATTCCGCTGAGGACAGCGAAGCCGCCGAGCATGCAGCAGATCCCGATCCAGCCGTAGACAGACAATGATTCCTTCAGGAAAATAACGCCTATCAACGGGATCAGCAGCGTGCTCGTTCCCCGCATTACCGGGTAGATCTGGGACAGGTCGCCCATCTCATAGGTTATGGATAAAAGCCAGGAATACAAGGCCTGCAGCGCTACAGAGAGTAGCAGCAGGGCGTAAGCACCGGCGGCCAGCGGCTGTGTCCACAGCTCGATAAGCAGGACCGGCAGCAGCAGCACTGTGGAGACCATCATGATCGACCACAGGAAGATACTTTTATTCAGGCTTCTTTTGGTGAACATGCTCCACACCGCGTGGCACATTCCGGAAGCCAGCACCAAAAGAATTGGCAGGAGCATGGATAGTCAACCCCTCAGGAAGTAGTTAGTGTTGTGAATCGGCAGCAGAGAGAGGTATATGGGCAGGCTGTTCAGTGCACCGGGAGCCGTCTGCCAGCCGGAGCCAGGTATCGAAGGACGGATGGTCCTGCTCTAGACGGATGACGCGGGCGCCTCGCTTGAGGTTGTCGTGCCCGTAAGTATTATAGCCGGTTGCCCGGCCATAGCTGAGGCGGATGCCATGCAGCGTACCGGTGAAATCATTGATATGGTCATGTCCGCAAAAGGTGCCTGCCACATCGCCCATCTCTACGAGCGTAGCGAATAAGCCTGAATTCAGAACCGGAGCACAGACCCGTTCATACTTGTGTCCATAACAGACTTCGGTGTTCCACATCTCGTCATATTCGGGCAGCGGGATATGGAAGAACGCCAGCGCAGGCCGCTTCCCTTGACCTTCTCCGGGATTCAGCCGCGCAGACTGCTCTGCCAGCCAATCCATCTGGTTGCGCCGGACCCAGCTATACCCGGGAATCTGCTCCAGCGGAGAGTAAGCGCCCGTATCGAGCATATAGAGGATGGCTCCCGCATGATTGCCCGCGCCCTCAATCTCCAGGACGTAATTGCTTGAACCTGCCAGCTCTGCCGGACCAGCCTCAGCCAGACACTGCGGAGATTCCTGCGCAATCTCCATCAGCTCGCTGTAGGTCACTCCATTCTCCGTGTCATGGTTGCCGAATACGAACGCCCAAGGCACACCGGAATTCACTACAGCAGCCACGGCATCGCGGAAGGCCTGCTTGGGGTCCTGGCAAGGAAGCTCGCCTTCACGGACCGGGCCCGTATAGATCGTATCCCCTGTGAAAATAACCAGGTCCGGCTGCTCCGCCTTCAGCACCAGCTCCATCAGCTCCCGGGTCTGCTGATCCTCTGCTCTTCCATCCATCCAGTGCAGGTCGGTGAACTGTACGATGGTGAAGGTACCGTCTGGCCGAAATGATAATTTACTGTTCATGCGGGAAATCCCCTCTCTTGTCAATCCGATTATGGGTTAAGCGGTAAGGCGTGTGGTGATGTAATAGTGCGGTGTTTGTTGATTCAATGTGTTGTTGATTCGTGTTTCTTTATGTTGTTTCATGTTGATTTTAGGCTCGGATGGTTATTCTGTCAAGCTTCATTTCGTGCTGGTTGTATTCTCTGCAATAGAATTAGCACGAGATTAGGCAAAAGCTCATTCTGCTGTAGTTCATACATTAGATTTCACTAATATAGCTTCAAAACCTCTTCTTAGCAGAATTCTAGTGTACAAAGTGCAGCAGAGGCTATTTTTCGGAAGATTTTGGAGTAATCTGCTGTATAAAGTACAATGTGTGCCACACCTACATGCCTACCAAGGATTTTTCTGTGGTAAGGGGTCCGCATTGACAAGTGGAATTCAGATTCATATACTGGTGAAAACAACATCAATGCACTAGAAACAACATTCCAACTAGAGATAAACAACATACATTTGTTTGTACTAAACTAGTAGAGAATCAGAAGTAAACAAGTGATTTCATTCCATAAATATGGTATGGTATGAAGCTGCGTTCTTAGCAAAGCAACAGGGATAAGTGTATTCTGTGCAACTAAAAACAGTGAAACGGGTGGGCTTCCTCTTCTAATTGTAGTTCGTACAACTAAATTTGCCCGGATGGGCGAAAATCCAGATATAGAGGCATTTTAATTGCAGGAACTACAACTAAACGGAGATTTGGCAGCACATAAGGCGATTTAGTTGTACAAATTGCAATTAAGCCTCCCCCTTGCACACTAAACGGGCGCGGTAAACCCTCAGCAAGCCATTAGTTAGTTAAAGTAATTAAAAGTACAATCACTATAAAATCCACAACGACTGGAGGAAGCAGGGATGTCGCTGACCTATGAAGAACGCAAGCACACGATTCTCGCCCAGCTGGAGCTTGCGGGGAAGGTGCAGGTGCATTTTCTCGCGGAGCGGTTCGGGGTGACGACGGAGACGATCCGGCGCGATCTCGACCGGCTGGAGAAGGAAGGGCGGCTGCGCAAGGTGTACGGGGGAGCGGTGCGAATCCGCTCGGAGAATCATGAGCCTACGTTCATGAAGCGCGCCCAGATGCATCTGCCGGGCAAGCAGGCCATCGGCAAGCTGGCAGCCTCGCTCATTCAAGACGGTGAGACGGTCATCCTCGACAACGGGACAACGACCCTTGAGATTATGCGCGCGCTTAAGGACCGTACACAGGTGACGGTGATTACGAACTCTGTTCCCGTGCTGAATTGTGCGCTGGAGCAGTTTGCGGGGAGGGTTATTTTTGCCGGGGGTGAGGTGAATGCAGGGTATCAGGCAGCAGTAGGAGGCACCGCGCATGATCTGCTGGGTCAGTTCAAGGTGAATAAGGCGTTCATCTCTGCCGGCGGGATCTCGCTCTCGGAGGGAATCACCGACTACCACCTGGAGGAAGCCCTCATCTCCCGCAAAATGATGGAACGGGCCGAAGAATCCATTCTGGTCGCAGACCATTCCAAATTCGGCATCACTACCTTTGCCCAGATTGCTCCGCTCGAGCATATCTCCATGGTGCTGACGGACAGCGGCTGCTCTGCGGAATGGAAGGATACCTTTGCCCGGCTGGATATCGAGCTGCTGACAGGGGCGTAACGCAGAGCTGTGCAATATAAATAGCGCCAATCCTTACACTTATGAAGTGTAGGATTGGCGCTATTTGTTATGACTATGGGTAGGGTCAGCCGATCCAGATCCGTTGCATGCTATGGTCGCTGGAGCTTGCGCCGAGCATAATATCGAAGTCTCCAGGCTCGAACACGAGCTGATCATCCTGGCCGTAGAACATCAGCATGTCTCTGGTGATCTCGAAGGACACCGTCTGCTTCTCATGCGGGGCAAGGGTAATCTGCTTGAAGCCCTTCAGCTCTTTGCCGGGACGGACCACACTTGCGGTAACATCGCGGATATAGAGCTGAACGGTCTCCTTGCCGGTAACCTCCGAGGTGTTCTCCACCTGGATGGAGGCAAGCGCCTTGCCGTCTGCCGCAGCTTCTACCGTAAAGCCGCTGTAGGCAAACGTAGAATAGCTCAGGCCGTAGCCGAAGCAGAACAGCGGATCATTCGGAATGTCCAGATAGCGGGTTACATAACGCACATTCGGATACTGGGGATCATAAGGGCGTCCTGTCTGATAAGCGTTATAGTACACCGGAATCTGTCCCACGGAGTAAGGGAAGCTCATGGAGAGGCGTCCGGACGGATTATAATCGCCGAACAGCACATCTGCAATGGAATTTCCCGACTCGGTGCCGAGGAACCAGGCCTGTACCAGCGCGTCACTTGATTCAAGCACTGGTGCAAGCTCCAGCGGGCGGCCGCTGAACACAATGGTGACCACCGGCTTGCCGGTTGCCTTGAGGCGGTGGATCAGCTTCTCCTGATTGGCGGACAGCCGCAGGCTGGCCTTACTGCCGCCTTCCCCGGTATCCTGCTGATTCTCGCCGACTGCGGCCAGAATCACATCGCAGTCCTTCAGCTGCTCGTAAGCCGCTTCGGAAGCATCCTCCACATCGAATACACCCTCCAGCATGCTTCCCAGCTCGCCGGTCATGGCTGTGAGCAGGTCCGATGCCGGGATTTTGCCGGTGATGCCGGTGTAGAGGGAGACCGCAGGGTCTTTCTCGGTACCAGCCCAGCCGCCAAGAACATTGATCGAGGTAGCGAAGGGACCGGCGAGGCCAATCTTCATCCCGCGCTTCAACGGCAGGACTCCGCCTTCGTTCTTCAGCAGAACGATCGAGCGGGCGCCCATCTCGCGTGCCGCCTGAAGGTGCTCAGGACTTGGCTTATCGGCTTCGTCAGCTACAGGGTCGGCATCCTTAAACGGATTGTCGAACAGGCCGAGGGCATCCTTAAGCTCCAGTACCCGCGTAACCGCTTCGTCGATGAGGCGGAGGTCGAGCAGACCTTCCTGGACCAGCGAGGCAGCATGGTTCAGATAGTGGGTGGACATCATCTCGATATCAAGTCCCGCTACCAGGCTCTTCAGGGCAGCTTCACGTCCGTCTTGCGCTGCGCCGTGGGGCACCAGCTCGTTCACGGAGTTGAAGTCGGCGATGGTTACGCCATCGAAGCCCCATTCCTCGCGGAGAATACCGCGCAGGAGCTTGCTGTTGCCGCTGGACGGAATGCGGTCAATGGTATTGAACGCAGCCATCACCATAGCGACACCGGCATCTACTGCCGCCTTGTAGGCAGGAAGATAGAACTCGCGGAGCACGCCGGTGGACATGTCCACCGTGTTATATTCACGGCCGCCTTCAGGCGCGCCGTAGCCGGCGAAATGCTTCACGCAGGCAGCGATCCGCCCCGGCTCCTTCAGGTCCTTGCCCTGGTAGCCCCGGACCATGCTCTCAGTCACCCGGGCGTTCAGGTAAGGGTCCTCACCGGAGGTCTCCATGACCCGGCCCCAGCGCGGATCGCGTACGAGGTCGGTCATCGGAGAGAAGGTGAGGTGAATGCCGGCGGCAGCGCTCTCCCGCGCAGCTACTTTAGCGAACTGCTCACAGGCATCAAGATCGAAAGAACAGCCCATGGCGAGCGGAATCGGCAGAATGGTCCGGTAGCCGTGAATGACATCGGCCATGAAGATCAGCGGGATCTTCAAACGGCTGGATTCCAGATGCCGGGTCTGCAGCTCAATGACATTCCGTGCGCCGATGCCGTTCAGAACGCTTCCGATGCTTTTGATCACCTGCGGCTCGATATTAAGTTCTTTGAATGGACCCGTCAAATCCACGGTATCATCCAGACCCCAATAGTATGGACCAAGCTGGGTAAGCTGGGCTAACTTCTCGTCTAGTGTCATATCGTTCACGAGATCCTGGATAAACGGTTTAGTCATGGCTAACTCCTTCGTAAGCGTACTGAAAGTTATTGTGTTACATAGATATGCAGCTGATATGCAGCTCATCGCCGGGCAGGCTCAGCAGGTGATTCTTAGCAATGCTTACCGCGCCCGGGCGGTATGGATTCGGTAGAACCTGGCCGGTAACAGCAACGCCTGCTGCCTGCACTTCCGGGGTGCGGGCCTCACCTTCGCTGATGTGATAGACGAAGGTAATCTTTTTGCCGAAGCACTCATAAGTGAAGCGCAGGCCGTCAAGGCTGGCCGGAAGGACCGGATCGATAATCAGCTCTTCTTCACTGAAGCGGATACCCAGAACGGCTGAGATCAGCTGATTAAGATAGATCCCGGGACCGCTGGAGTACAGCCGCCAGCCGCCCTTCACTTCTACGCTGCCGTCACGCAGTTGGTCGAAGTTCTCCTGATAGCTGTAACGGTCAGGGAAGTCGCCGTCCGAGCTGCTGAAGTACATGTTACTCTGGCGCAGCTGGGCATTAGGCACACTCTGCCGGATGTTGATCGGGTTGATCTGGAACAGGCCATCCCAGGCACGCTTCGCTTCGCCCAGCTTGGCGGAAGCTTCAATATAGCGGATATGGGCATGTACATATTGCAGGCTGATCTCACGGCCGACGCTGGCTGCTTGCTCCGCACGGCGGAAGATGGTACTTACGCCGCCTTCATAGCGGGCAGGACGGTCCATCAGGCGCACGCCGTCCGGGCAGTTCAGGTGCTCGTCGATCAGGCGCAGGTTCTCTGCCGCCTGATCCGGAGTAACCAGCTCCGCAATAATACTGCGGGTCATAGGTAGTAACCGGTAATGAATGCCGGTCTCTGTATCCAGCGGATGAAGCATATAATCAATGCTGCCGTCCTCCTGGAAGTAAGCGAAGCCGGCGATCACGCCGTCTTTGATCAGAAGGGTACGGAACGATTCCTTCATCTCTTCGGCCATAGCTGACAGGCTGGCGGAGAATTCAGGATCGGCAGAAGTCACCTGGGACAGATTGCGGATCACCTGGAAGGCGAGTGCGACCGTCCATGCGCTGACCAGCTTGGTCTTGAGCGCTTCATTGGCAGGCTGCAGGGTGTCATCCCAGTCGCCGCCGGCATAGTTGATCAGAGCTGTGCCCGGTACGAAGCGTTCACGGATGGTCTCTACAGCAGCCTTCACATGTTCGAGGACTGTTTCGGTCTGCTGGCTTGGCTGAGCATCCGCCAGATGGTGATAACCGATTTTCTCGTTAAGAATCGTGTAGTCTCCGGTAGCCATGATGTAATCGCTGATGCATTTCAGCGGCCAGAGCACGACGTCGCCATGCCATTCATGAGCCTGAACCGGATGCTGGTCGAACATGAACCATTGCGGCCATTCCTTGCTCTCCCACAACTGATGCGAATAGATCTTCAGCAGAACGTTGCGGGCCAGCTCATAATGCTGCGTCATCAGGAAGTATTCCATCGGCCCTTGACAGACATCGCGTGTCCCCCAGGCTGCTCCGCCCGGCTGTTCAAGGCCATGCGGCATGATGAAGTGGGTCATCGCATTATGGGTGTACCACCATGCGGTCTCATTCAGAATGTCGATCCGTGACTGCTCCGCGCCATCCAGCTCCAGCTGGAAGCCGGAAGTGAACGAAGCGTAGAATTCGTTAAACGCTGCCTGTTCCTTCTCCAGTGTGTAAGGTGCCGCCAGTGGATTAGCATCTGCTGCAGTTAGTCTGCCCTGAATCACAAGCTGGAAGCCGGAGGACTGCGTTACCGACAAGGTGAGCAGAGTGCCGTTGCGCGGTTGTCTGTCGGCAAAGAACATCCGGTCATCGCTGTAGGTATATGCGGTTCCCGGCAGCTGGATATCGAAATGCAGGCCCGGATAAGGAAGCTTCTGAAGTAATGCTTCATCAGGAAGAAGCTGCAGGATGCTGTCCTTCTCTTCCACCCGTACCGGATGCTGGAATTCATGCTCGCCCATGACCAGCTGGTTCGTGATCAGATAATCATAGGATTTGCCCAGCTTGGACTGTACCTGCAGCGCGACATCCGGCTGGCCTGCTGCTGCGATCGAAGTAACGGTCAGTACATCGTCTTCCAGCTGATAATGCCATTTCGCAAAATTCACGCCCATCTCGTAAGCCGCAGGCAGTGTAAGAATCCGGTAAACCCCGTCCATGCGGACATAGATCCGCTGACCGCTATTGCGCTGAATGTTCAGCAGACCGCGCGGCGTAGAGAGCCCTTTATGGAAAGAGGTATTCCCCACCACGGTCTGACCGTTGAAAAGACCGTACATATAGTTAGTGGAGGAGATCAGGTTGTTGTCTACCTGCTTGTCGCCCAGCAGCGAGGTGATAATATGGCCATGCGGACGTTCCACAAGCAGCTCCTTAGGCTGCAGAACCACATGGACATGCCCGTCTGTGAAGAAAGAGAGCAGCTGGCCGTTCTCCATCTCCTCAAGCTTCCGGTTAGGGAAGGTGGCATCAATCTCGGCCTGTGACCACTGTGGGGAGACATAAGGCTTGCCGATGTCGTCACTCAGCACAGGAACATCCCGGCTTGGCACGGCTTCCTTGCTGCTCCAGTCGATCTCTGCATAAGCTGCCTGCAGCTCAGCCTGGAATTCAAGCCCGGTTACAGCAGCCGGATGATTCGGACGGAACAGGCCGTAGAAGGCGAATTCAACGGGAGCCGACAGGACCATAGTCTCGGTCTGGAGTGCGGTATAAGCCAGCTCGTATTGATAATTACGGTTCTGCAGATTGCCGGCAAGCGCCTCAGGCACATAGCTGCCTTTATAGGAAATGCCGAAGAATTGCATACCATCCGTGGAGTAGCCTACTGTCCGCGAGCCGACTACACCCTGCTGAAGATAAGGGAAGTTAGTTCCTTGCGGCTGGTTCTGGCGCGAGCAGACGGCGTAGCCCTGCGGGCCTTCCCAGATGCTGTGATCCAGATATTGGCTCATGTACAGCTCATTGGCGAGAATGCCGCCTTTGTCTGCAATGCCCACATCCTGGCCATACACTACATCTACAGTCTCGCCGTTGCCGGAGAGCTGAAGCTGCCAGAACCAGATGCCGTCCTTGGCCGGTGCGAAGGTAACGCGGTAGCTGATTGCTTCTATAGAACCTTCAAAAATCAGTTTGTCATCGGTACGGGACAGCTTGGAGCCCGACTTAATACCCAGCAGCGGATAGCTCTGGATTCCTTGCTCCGTATATACGCGCAGATAGATATTATTGGAAGAGCCTTCTGCCGGATTACCCTGGAACAGATTAATAAGAGTGGAGCCCTGCGTGAATTCAAAAATATCTCCTGTAGGCAGGAATGTATACGACAGGTCATCCCGGGTTAAGGTAATCATGTTCATTTGTTGTTTGAATATCATATCGAGCCTCGCTTTCCAGTGCTTAAGTTAGGACATGAAATCGATCAGAACGGGGGAATTCATCATCAGATGTCACAAAAAAGGGCTGACATGTCCATGTAAAGAATAAATAGAAACGTTTCCATAGGCGATACATTTCGAGTTTAGACTTTTGACTGAAAAAAGTCAATTATCTATAAAAAAAACGGCTTTTCATCTATTATGTACAGCGAAATGTAATTTTATTACTTGTTATTTAAAAATAAAAAATGTTTGACAGCGTATACAAGGAAGGAGTATGCTCTGAGCAGGGGAAACACAAAGAAATAATGGAAACGTTTCTATATGGTCGAAAAGGGTTAATTAGTTGCAGTGGAATGCAATGTTTAATTTGGAGGTGGGTTCATTGGCAAGATTTGTACAATCGGGCGGAAATGTTGTCCGGGAATTATTGAAGAACAAAGTGCTGTATCTCATGCTGCTGCCTGTCATTGTGTATTTTGCTGTGTTTCATTACGCGGTAATGCCTGGCGCTTACGTGGCATTCGTAGATTACAAGCTCAACAAAGGGATCTTTGGCAGTGACTTTATCGGACTCAAGAATTTCGAGTTCCTGATTCAGAACGGAGACCTCTGGAATATCACCAAGAATACTTTGCTCTACAATCTGGTGTTCCTTGCACTGGGTAACATCATCCAGATTGTATTTGCCATCATGCTGTCGGAGATTGCTGGCAAGTGGTTCAAGAAGATCTCCCAGTCGGTTATTCTGCTTCCGAACTTCATCTCGATGGTTATCGTCGGTGTGTTCGCGTATAACCTGTTCAATTTCAACTCCGGGTTTATCAATACGATGCTTACCAGTACGGGCTTAGACAAGATTGAGTTCTACTCCGACGCTGGAATCTGGAAATACATCATTGTAGCATTCAAGATCTGGGCAAGTACCGGTTACGGTATGATTGTCTATCTGGCAGCTATAACGGGGATCAACCATGATCTTTATGAAGCAGCCTATATGGACGGTGCCACTACCTGGCAGCGTATCCGTTATATGACTCTGCCGATTCTAAAGCCAACCTTCATTCTGCTCCTCCTGTTCGGTATGGGCGGAATTCTCAAAGGCTCCTTCGACCTCTTCTACAATCTGATTGGAACAAACTCCGTGCTGTATCCGCAGACGGATATTATAGATACGTATGTCTTCAGGTCGCTCGTGGGACAATTTAACTTCTCCATGGGTGCTGCGGTAGGCTTCTACCAATCCTTATTCGGTCTGGTTCTGGTGCTTGTGGTTAACTTTATTGTGCGCAAGGTTGAACCGGACAGCGCGTTGTTCTAAGACAAGATAAGAAACAGGGGTGTTAATATGGCAAGTAATACTATTAAACAGGATTCAGGCAGCATTTTCATTAAGGTGATCAGCTACATTTGCATCTCCGTATTTGCCCTGTTCTGTGTGTTTCCTTTTGCGCTGATGATTTCATCCTCCTTCATGAATGAGCAGGAGATTATCCGCGAGGGGTACAAGCTGATACCGAATGAGATCTCTTTCAAGGCCTATGAATTGTTGCTCAGTAACTCCTCCAAGCTGGTGGATGCTTATCAGGTAACGATCTTTATCACAGTCGTCGGTACGGTGCTCGGGCTGTTCATGATGTCCATGGCCGGATTTGTCCTGAACCGCAAGGATTTCAAATACCGTAACTTCTTCTCCTTCCTGATCTATTTCACCACCTTGTTCAGCGGAGGATTGATTCCGACTTACATTCTGATGGTTAAGCATCTGCACCTCAAGGACAATCTGTTCGCCATGATCCTGCCGGCGGTGGTAGGGGCGTGGTCGATCTTCCTGATGCGTAACTTCATGAAGGCGATCCCGGATTCCCTGTATGAATCAGCGACGATTGACGGCGCAGGCGATTTCCGCATCTACTGGCGGATTTTCATGCCGCTGGCGGTTCCGTCACTGGCAACGATCGGACTGTTCTCGGCACTGGGCTTCTGGAATGAGTGGTACAACGGAATGCTGTACATGGACACTCAGAGCAAGTTCCCGCTCCAGTACTTCCTGCAGCGCATGATCAATCAGGCGAATATGGGCAGTCTCATCAACTCGGGGGCGGTCATTAATACAGCCGATCTGCCGACCCAATCGATCAAAATGGCTACAGCCGTGCTCGCCACAGGCCCGATCATTCTCCTGTATCCATTCATTCAGCGTTACTTCGTAACCGGTCTTACCATCGGTGCTGTTAAGGGTTAATGGACGCCTGCTTCAATTGAAGGGTGTTTGTTATAGATGCAAGATCAATAATATAGAAAAGAAAAGGGAGGCTTACCGAATGAAAGGTAAAAAGATTGCTTCTTCTCTAGCTGCTGTCCTCATGCTTACTGGAGTGCTATCTGCTTGTTCGTCAAGCAATAATGCAAATGGAAATACAGGCTCGTCGAATACTCCATCCTCTTCCACTAATTCCGGAGGCGTAGACACTTCTAAGGAAGCGAAGCTGGTGTACTACCTCTGGGGCAGTGAAGGGGTTAAAAATAAGGAGATTCTAGCGGAGATTAACAAGAAGCTTAAGGCCGATCTGAATACTACGCTTGAAATCAAATATATTGACTGGGGAGACGTAGCAACCAAGTATCCGCTGCTGTTCGCTTCCGGCGAATCGTTCGATCTGTCGCATGCTTCTCCCGGTGCTGCTGTGTCCTACTATACATTGGCTACTGAAGGTGCGCTGACCGACATTACCGACATGCTGGATAAGGTAGCGCCTAAGCTGAAGGCTGAGATTCCAGAATCCTCCTGGCAGAACACTAAAGTGAATGGCAAGATCTACGGCGTACCGAGTCTGTTCAGTGAATATACGCCTGCCGGTTATGCCTACCGTACCGATCTGCTGAAGAAATATGGCATGACCGACATCAAGACGATTGCCGATATGGAGAAGTACATGGATAACGTGGTGAAGAACGAATCCTTCCCTCCAATCAACGGTAAGGCTGAGGATGCACAGAACATGTACAGAATGCTCGTTGATACTACAGGCATGTGGCTGAACGCACCTGGTATCTCTCTCAATGAATTGAACCTGGTCACTAAGAGCCCAGAGGATTACAAGACTGTATTCCATCCGGCCTTCACCCAGGAATTCGAGGATTGGGCTGTGAAAATGCGTGAGTGGGGCGACAAGGGCTACTGGGGCAAAGACGTTCTGTCCGCTTCCCTTGGCAGCAAAGACAACTTCAGAGCGGCGAACTCTGCCGGTTATCTGACTCATGCCCAGGACTGGATCGGCCAGTATGGTGGAGATATCAAGGCGCTGCCTGACGCTCCTACAGCTTTCTATACTTTTGCTGAAGCTAACAAGAAAATCAAACGTAAAATGGGTGTAGATAACTCAACGGTTATCAGTGCCAATTCCAATAATCCAGAGCGCTCTCTGATGGTCATTGAGAAGTTCATGACAGATAAGAGCTACTACGATCTGATGCAGTACGGTATTGAAGGCAAGCAATATATCATTGAAGACGGCGTGAAGAAACAGCCTCCAGGCTTCAATGAGAAAACAGACGGCGGCGGCTTCTCCGCTTGGTCGCTCAGAAACGATAAGTTTGTGATTCCGACGGATACCGAGAACCCGATCCGTAAAGACCTGTTCACGGCATGGGATAAAGAAGCGATTGATGATCCGTACAACGGCTTCAGCTTCGACCCGGCTAATGTAACTACTGAGATTGCTTCGATCTCGAATGTGAATGCACAGCTTGGTATTCAGCTCATGCTCGGTAAAACAAACAAAGATGCAAAAACGGCTGTAGCAGAATACCGCGATCAGCTGAAAAAAGCAGGAGTTGACAAGGTCATTGCCGAAGTAGAGAAACAATTGGCAGAATTTACACCTGTTAACTAAAAGAATGTATAGGTTACAGGGGAGCTATATCTATATAGCTCCCTTACCTGTAAATGGGGGAGTAGAGTGGACGTAAACATTAAGGATATCGCCAGGATATCCGGTGTCGGCATCTCAACAGTGTCCAGAGTGATCAATAACAAGGGTCTGGTGAGCGATGCCACCCGGGAGAAGGTACTGAGTGTCGTCAAGGAATATAACTATATTCCCAATTCCAATGCCCGAAATCTAAAGACAACCCAATCCAAGAATATTGCACTTATGGTAAAAGGGATTACTAACCCGTTCTTCTCCATTATGATTAAGGAGATTGAACGTCAGGTCAATCTGCGCGGCTATCCGTTTCTCATTCATCAGGTAGAGGACGGCACCGATGAGATCAACGCCGCCATTCAGCTGGTGAAGGAGAAGAATCTTAGCGGTATCATTTTCATGGGCGGTACCTATAACCACTCCGAAGAGAAATTCAAGCAGTTAACGGTTCCATTCGTACTCACGACCATCACTACCTCACAGGAAGTGGACCCGTCCATTTTCTCAAGCGTAACGATCGATGAATCCAAGGAAGCCTATAAGGCAACCTCTTATTTACTTTCACTTGGACATCGAAACATCGGCTTTCTCGCCAAATCCCCTTTACTGGAAGATACCACAGGCAGCCGCCGCCTTCTTGGCTACAAGATGGCGCTGGAAGAACATAACATACCTTATAATTCGGGATTCGTAGAGGATTGTGAATACAGTCCAAGCTCGGGCTTCAATGCTGCACGCAGACTGCTGAACCGCGACAGAACCGTAACTGCTATCTTTGCGGCCTCCGATACGATTGCGATCGGTGCGGCCAAAGCTGTGCTTACCGCAGGCTTATCTATCCCCGATGATATTTCCATCATTGGTTTTGACGGCATTGAGATGGCCGAATACTATCATCCTGCACTGGATACGATCAGCCAGCCGGGCACCGAAATGGCGTTGTCCAGTGTGGGCGTGCTGTTCGACCTGATTACCAAACATTCCTCCCATCAGCATATTGTCTATGATGCGGTATTGCTCAAGCGCGGCTCTTGCAAGATGATTAAGGGCCGGTAACAGCAGGGCGCTGACTATAAAACTAACTGGAGTTGACAAAATCATGCAAGATTCACTAAGAATAGGGACGCTTGTACGCGGCGGCGAAGCCGTCCAGGTCATTCCGCAGATTGTGGAGCATGGCTTCGAATCCTTTCAACTGAATTTCTGGCAGACGACAGGCGGAATCGACCTGGTGGAGACCGCAGCCCGGGTCCGGGAGCTGGCGGCGGAGCATCACTTCGTCATCTCTGCTGTCGGCATCTACGGCAATCCGCTCGGCGGCGGACCGGAGGCTGAGACGGAGGCCACCTTGGCGGGCTGGGAGCAGCTGATCGAGCACGCTCACTTGTTCGGGACGGACATTATTGGCGGCTTCACCGGACGGCTGCCCGGCTCGTCGATTGACGAATCGCTTCCGAGATTCGCCGAGGTGTTCGGGGAATTGTCGAAGCGGGCGGCAGATAAAGGTCTGCGGATTGCTTTTGAGAATTGTGCAATGGGCGGGAGCTGGCAGAAGGGTGACTGGAATATCGCCCATAACCCTACAGCTTGGGAGAAAATGTTCAACGCCGTTACGGCAGACAATCTCGGGCTGGAATGGGAGCCTGCCCATCAGCTCACCGCGCTGATTGATCCGATCCCGCAGCTGCGCAAATGGGTGGATAAGATCTTCCATGTCCATGGCAAGGATGCGACGATTGCCTGGGACATAGTCAAGGAGTACGGAATTCATGGTCCGAAGCCTTATGTGTGGGACCGGACGCCGGGCTTCGGGGATACGAACTGGACGGATATTATCACCATTCTCCGGCAGGGCGGCTATCAGGGCACGATTGATATTGAAGGCTGGCATGATCCGGTCTACCGGGACGAGCTGGAGATGACCGGCCAGGTCCATGCGTTGAATGTTCTTAAGCATTGCCGGGGCGGCAGTATGATACCAAATCCGGTTGTATGAGTATACAAGAAAGACCTCATGATTCACATCTGCGGATGTGGCCGTGAGGTCTTTTTGGTTGTAGTTATGTGATTAGATGAATCGCTTGATGGTCCAATAGGGGACGGTGAAGGTCCCTTTATTCGTTTCAATATGCAGTGCATCTGCGGAATGATCGATTTGGCATACTCCGGTGTACGTTTCTCCGCTGATCAAATGCACGCGCTGGCATAGATTGGAGAGAAGTGCATGCTGAATATCCTGTTTAATCATACTCTTCACTTCCTCCTTGAATGCAGAATGCTTGTAAATCTCTTTACTTATTATTAAACACGAATAGGAGATTTTAACAGCGAAATTAGTTACAGTTTTGTACCATTTCACACCTACATAGTTGGCCTCAGATGGAGTAACATGTTCATGTACTGTCAGAGTAACGTTCTGCTCAGAGGGTATATATATTCTAGGAGGTGTCACCAATGAATTGGACAACCAGATTACAGCAGATCACCGTAACGCTCCTTACCGCAGGTCTAATCTCTCTAGTCGGCTGGGGGGCGTCATCTTCCTCGGTTCAGGCAGCAGCACCGGCCCCAACTCCGCCGCAGGGATGCAGCACCGGAGACCATGGGCTTCTTAAGGATCTGCAGAAGGCACACCAGGGAGCGGAAACGCAGCCGCTCACCTTCTCGGATGTAGAGTTCCTAAGCTCAGATACGGGGCGAGCAGCCGGGAACGGCTTCCTGATTGGAACCTCGGACGGCGGCTGCCATTTCCAAAAGATCTATGAAGGACAGTGGAGCTTCCAGCAGATTGATTTCCCGGATAATGTTCACGGCTGGGCGCTTGCCGCGGTCAAGGACGGACAGGCTAAATATCTGTTAAGAACGGCAGACGGCGGCTCTACCTGGACAAGGCTGTCGAACCAGGCCGTGACCTTTGAATCGGTAGAATTTCTGGACAGCAGCAAGGGATTCGGCTACAACCGGACCTCTACTTACTATACGAACGATGGCGGGGAGAGCTGGAGCCTGATCAAGACACCTGCCAATACCCGCGGAGCCCATTTCACCAGCAGGAATAACGGCTGGGCTGTGGTAGTTGTTCCCGGGAGCGGCTATCGGGTAATGAAGACAACTAACGGCGGAGCAGCCTGGAAGCAGGTACTTAGCGCCTCCACCCCTGAGGCGAATTACGGGCAGATCTACGCCAAGGACAGTCAGGTGTATGCGCTGCTGTACGGCGGCGTCGGCATGTCGCAGACCTCTTATTCTCTCTACGGCAGCTCTAACTCCGGCGGCAGCTGGACCCGGGTGATTGCCCAGGAGACCGCAGGCGGCGGTCCGGCTCCGGGCAGGGGCGCAGCCGTAGCGAAGAAGGGGCCTGCCTCGGGCAGTCCCGGCAATATGGTGCTGATCGGCAAATCGGTAGCTTTCCTGGCAGGATACCAGCCGGCAGCGGAGCAAGTGGGCATCGGGCTCACCAAGAACAACGGACAGAGCTGGAAGAATCAGCAGACCGTTCCCGGCTTCGAAGGAACGATCTCGTTCACCGATGCCAATCAGGGCTGGATGGCTGTGAAGGATATGAATAGCTCTACCCTCTATGTGACGAAGGATGCAGGTGCTACGTGGACAGCGCGGTTTTCTTTTGAGACGGCAGGGCGGTAGGTTGTCCGTAAGATAATGATGAATTACGAATGACGAATGACAAAGACGAAGACGGGTCTTGTCCCTATGAGGACGGACCCGTTTTTGCTTGTGGTGCAGCAGAAGAATAGGTAGGTATTGTGGAGAATGGAGTTAGCTTTGGTGTAATACTTTCGATTAGCGGGTAATGGGATAGCATAGGGGGTGAAGTATGGTTAGACCCGTTAGAATACTCTGGATAAGCGCTGTAGTAGTGAATATCATAGGATTGGCCCTCTTTCTGTTACAGACGAGCCCGGGGTTCAGCCAAGGGTTTATCCTGGATGTTGTAAATATAATGCTGCTCCAGATATTAGGCATTCCCTCTGCGGTTTTGGTTGTTGCATCGCTTCTTCTGTTGAAGTACACAAGGAAACCGCCAGGCTGGGCGGGGTACATAGGAATCTTCATCATGATAGGGGCACTGCTGTGGATTGGGGGATATTTTCTGCTTTTTGCAAGGCTGATGCTATTTGAGAACGTCCGGTAAAAATAATACTTTACTGATCGTTCTCGAATATGCTAAGATGCTGGTACGAGGCAGATTATTTTTTTGACTATAGTAGAACGAACGGTCTCAAATGAAACAGATGAGGAGTGTTAACGATGGGGAAGCTTGACGGGAAAGTTGCATTGATTACTGGAGGAAATAGCGGGATAGGGCTGGCTAGTGCCAGGCTATTTGTGGCGGAGGGCGCAAGAGTGGTCATAACCGGCCGTAATCCGGTATCCCTGCAGGCGGCGGTAGAAGAGCTGGGTGCGGAGCATGCAGTTGCTGTCCAGGCGGATGCGACTGATCCGCAGAGTGCGGTGAAGGCTGTGAATGCAGCAATAGAGGCCTTCGGCAGACTGGATGTGGTCTATGCGAATGCAGGAATCGCGGGCTATACACCGCTGGGCAGCACAGAGCTTGCCACCTTCGAGGAAGTGCTCCGGATCAATGTGACCGGTACCTTCTTCACCGTCCAGGCTGCACTGCCTCATCTGAAGGCCGGAGCCTCCGTCATTCTGACCGGCTCCGTGTTAGCCAAGGCCGGAAGACCCGGCAATTCCGCTTATGCTGCCAGCAAAGGAGCAGTCAGCAGCATGACGAAGGTACTGGCCTCCGAGCTGTCTCCGCTGGGCATCCGCGTCAACAACATCGCGCCTGGCGTAACGCGTACTCCAATCTGGGGAGAGTCGGCGATGGATAACTGGAAGCAGGTCGAGGCAGGCATGGCACTGTCGATTCCTCTGGGCCGTGCGGGTGTACCCGAAGAGATCGCTAAGGTCGCCCTGTTCCTGGCCTCCGATGATTCTTCGTATATCCAAGGCGCAGATATCGCCGTGGACGGCGGTGCAGGCAGCTCGCCGCTGGGCGCGCCGGTATACCGGCAGAACTCATAAGGATGGAAAGTGGTAGGAAGAGTGGCTAGTGGCAGGAAGCACCTTGAGGGGTGCTTTTTTTGCGTTCAGGCCGGAGAGAAGAATGTATGCGAAAAACCGAATACAATGTGCTGGCATTCACACTGGTATGGTAAAATGAACTGACACATGTAAAAATATGTTATCCCCACTCTGAGCTAAAACCCTATTTTTTGAATGGAGGTTATCCGCATGAGGCTTACGAACCGGACTACGATTATAGCTGGTATAGTAATAATTATAGTTGTGGGTGGAATCTATGCGTCGCTTACAGGCTTACCTTATAAAAGAAGCCAAATTGCAAGCGAGGTCAGAGAATACCTGGTTCATACCAGAGCATACCCCGCAGCAGATATTCAGGAGGTCCGGGGAGTCTACAGCTTCAAATCGGGAGATTATGAAGTGGAGGTACGCTATAAGGATGAACCCAATCAGAACTATACGTACGCCAAAGTGGATGGAGCGTTCAGATTGGTTGGCGCTTCCAGCCTGTACGGAAATCATATGGATGAAACTTTTTACTGAATGAGCTTGGCGGGAAGAGGTAATCAGCATACACTGTCGAATTAGAGAATATATATACAGTTGGAAAATATTTGTATACGCACAGCTGGTATATTGTAAACGCTAACAATAAGCGGGAGGCGAACGGGATGGACGGAAGCAAGTCGTTGATCTATCAGATTCTCAAGACGATTGAAGAGGGCAAAGAACCGGTACTGGATAACCTGGAGGGTGTGACGGTCGGGGGCTTCCACAGTGCGCTGGAACAGATCGCAGAGAACAAGCTGGCGAGCAATATCAGCTTCTCTGTTAGCGGGAAAGGCAAGAAGGCAGTCCGCGTCGCGAATACGAGCGGTTCTAAACTGACTGCGCAAGGCGTTAATTATATTCATATTCAGGACAGCCGCAGCTTCTAGAATGTCTTGATCCTGGCAGAGATAAGGCACTACCCCTCATCCGCAGACTGGACAGATCTCCTGCTGCGGTTTTTTGTTGTAAGCAGAATGTGGCTTACACCAGCCTTCGGATCACCCGGGCGATGGAATTCTGTTAGAAGCCGTGATCAGAATGTTCATGGGCCGACCCGGATCGACAATTACAATATATCATGATATATTATTATGTATGATACCGAAAAATGAACGTCAGGGGACCATGAACGTTATGACTGAAACAACCTCTTCCAAGCCGATGTATGAGAAGATCTTTGATGAAGTGAAGGATAGCATCCTTACACAGGCTTATAAACCCGGAGAGCGGGTTCCTTCCGAGAAAGAGCTGGCTGAGACCTATAGTGTCAGCCGCATAACCAGCAAAAAAGCACTTGAGATGCTGGCCGCCGAACGGCTGATTGTCCGCAAGCCCGGCCGCGGCTCGTTCGTAACAGATGCTTCCGCTGAGCAGTCTGACCCGGGGATGAACCTCACAGCCCCGGCTGCGATGAATATTCGTGCCAATGAGAAAACAGTCGGCCTGATCATCACCGACTTCGGCAACAGCTACGGGACGGGGCTGATCTACGGGATGGAGCAGGCTTCGCGCGATAATGACTGCTTTCTGGTGCTGCGGAGAACCTTCGGGATTCCGGAGAATGAAGAGCAGGCGATCCAGAAGCTGCTGAATCTGGGTGTAGACGGTCTGATTATTTTCCCGGCCCAGGGCGAGTATTTCAATGCGGAAATTCTGAAGCTGGTCATCGGGCGTTTTCCGCTCGTGCTGGTAGACAGACATCTAAAAGGAGTAGCTGCGGCCTCCATCAGCACCGATAATCTGCAGGCGGCCCTTGAAGCGACGGAGTATTTATTTGACCTCGGGCATACGCATATTTCGTTTCTGTCTCCGCCTCCCGTGGACACCACTGCGGTGGAGGACCGGATTGAGGGATTCATTCAGGCCCATGCGCAGCGGGGGGTCATGGTTGACAAGGAGCTGTGGGTCAGCGATTTGACCTCGACGCTGCCGAAGTTTTTTAATGCGGATAATATTGAACGGGACCTCTCGCGGCTGGTCACCCATCTGCAGAGCCATCCGTCCGTCACGGCGTTATTTGCCATTGAATACAATATCGCGCTGCTCGCGAAGACTGCGGTGGAACGTCTGGGGCTACGCATACCTGAGGATATCTCCATTATATGCTTCGACAGTCCGCCGACCCATCTGGGAGGCGGGTATGCCTTCACCCATATGCGGCAGAATGAAGAGGAGATGGGCCGGATTGCCCTGGAGAATGTGCTACGTATTATGAACGGGGAGGCTGTTCCCCATAAGGTGATGCTGGAAGCTGAGCTGGTGCCCGGGAATTCGACCGGCCCTGTCCGTCACAACTAGCTGCTGTAATCTAAAGACCCATTCCGCCGGACATTCCGCCGGATGGGTTTTTTTGCTGTGTCCAATGTGATCCGTTTCCGGCCGGAAGATTAAGCTTGCAAGTTAGCCTAGTCTAGTCAATATCAGTGTATTTCATATGTTAATATATTATTATCTAAAAATACATATTGACATATCATTTACATACCAATATACTCATTTGTGAAAGCGCTTCATTCATTACAGAGGAGGTCATTCCGATTGAAAGCGATGAAGGAAACACCTAATTCCCTGCGGGAGCTGGCTGGCCGTGTACGTCAAAAACTGCCCAGCCATCCGCACCTGGCAGATATGTTTGAACAGTGCATGCTCAATACCTGGAACACAACGATACAGCGCAACCCGGATGGAACAACCTTTGTCATTACCGGTGATATACCGGCCATGTGGCTGCGGGATTCCACCGCACAAGTCCGTCCCTTCCTGATCCCCGCCTCCGAAGATGAAGAAATTGCCGGCATGATTGAAGGGCTTATCGCACAGCAATTTGCCTATATTGCCATTGATCCCTATGCGAATGCGTTCAACCGGGAAGCGAATGGACGGGGTCACCAGGAAGACAAAACGGCGATGAGTCCATGGATTTGGGAACGGAAATACGAAATTGACTCCCTCTGCTATCCCATTCAGCTCAGCTATCTGCTGTGGAAAAACACCGGGCGGATCACGCAGTTCAATTCAGCGTTTGAAGCAGGAGTGTGGCAGATTATTAAATTATGGATCAGGGAGCAGAGTCATGAGAGCGGTTCCGATTATGTTTTTGAACGCGTGAACTGTGTGCCAACCGATACGCTTGTCCGCGACGGCAAAGGCTCTGTAACCGCCTATACCGGAATGACCTGGTCAGGCTTTCGTCCAAGCGATGATGCCTGCGAATACGGTTACCTGGTGCCTGCCAATATGTTCGCCGTCGTTGTCCTGCGGTACGTCAGCGAAATCGCATCCGATGTGCTTGGCAACCCGGAGCTTGCACAGGCGGCGGAAGATCTGGCTGAGCAGATTGACGGGGGAATCCGGCGGCATGGCATTGTGGAGCACCCTGAATATGGTCCTGTCTACGCCTATGAGACCGACGGCCTGGGAGGCGTGAACCTTATGGATGACGCCAATGTGCCCAGCCTGCTGTCTATTCCTTACCTTGGCTATGCATCTGCGGATGATCCGGTGTATCTCAACACCCGCAAGCTTATTCTAAGCCGGACCAACCCCTATTTCTATGAAGGCAAGGCGGCAGCAGGTATTGGCAGTCCGCATACCCCTCCGCATTATATATGGCCTATCGCCTTGGCGGTTGAAGGAATGACCTCCGGGAAGAGGGAGGAGCAGGAGGCAATGCTTGAGCTGCTGCAACAGACAGATGCCGGAACCGGATTGATGCATGAGGCTTTTCATGCGGATCATCCGGAAGAGTATACCAGACCCTGGTTTTCCTGGGCCAATATGATGTTCTGCGAGCTGCTGCTTATGCGCTGCGGAATTGAGGTGAGTAGAGGCTGAGCAGCCAGGGCTCTAATAACAGACAAATACAAATGAAGGGGATGTAATAATGAAAAAAGGATGGGTTACGGTACTCTCGGTGATGATGGTCGCTTCCTTGGCGGCAGGGTGCAGCAGTAATTCGGCAAAAGAAAGCCCTGCGAATGACGGCAAAGCCGGAAGCGGCAGCAGCGGCAAGAAGACGGAGCTGACGTTCTGGGGCGATTGGGGCGGTGAAGGCCAGAAGCAGTTCGAGACCATGGTGGATGCCTTCAACAAATCACAGGACAAAATTCATGTCAAATATGTGCTGCAGCAGGATATGATCACCAAATTCCTGACGGCGGCTACGAATGGCGGTGCTCCCGATGTGCTGTTCTGGGACCGCTGGCGGACCTCGCTGTATGCTCCCAAGAACGTGCTGCATCCGGTGGATGAGTACTTAACGCGTGACGGCATTTCCAAGGATGATTTCTACAGCGAGTCATTGACCGAGCTCTCCTATAACGATAAATTATACGGGCTTCCGCTGACCGTTGATGCACGGGCATTATTCTACAATAAGAAGCTGCTGGATGAAGCAGGGCTTCAGCCCCCGGCTACCTGGGATGAACTGGAGCAGGCTGCTGCCAAGCTGACCAAGTGGAACGGCGACAAGCTGGAGGTGGCGGGCTTCTCCATGGGTGACCTCGGCCTGTTCAATATGTATCTCCAGCAGGCAGGCGGCCAGATGCTTACTGAGGACGGCAAAACCAATTTCAATAATGAGCAGGGCAAGCAGGTGCTTGAATTCTGGGACCGCCTGATGAACAAAGACAAGGTGTATAAGGTTGGCTTTGAGCTGGGACTTGGCGAAGGGCAGGATGCCTTCGTTACAGGCAAGGTCGCCATGCTCTATTCCGGCCCCTGGATGCTCAGTACCTATAACAAATACGGTAAAGATCTCGAATATGGCATTGTACCGCCTCCTGCCGGGCCGAACGGCGACAAGGGCAGTGTGATGGGCGGCTTCGGACTCGTGATTCCGGAGGGCTCCAAGCATCATGATGAGGCATGGGAATTCATTAAATGGTGGACCGCGAACAAGGATAATGCCTTGATGTGGGCCAAGACCAGTCTGAATCTTCCGGGCTTCAAGCCTTCGATGGAAGATCCGTTTTTCCAGGATGACCCGCAGTGGAAGCCGTTTCTGGATACGCTGGAATTTGCCAAAATCCGCCCGACTCATCCCGGCTATTCCGTGATGGAGACCGATGCGCTTGCGCCTAATCTTCAGCTGAACCAGCAGAACAAGCAGAGCATTGAAGACACGCTGAAAAAGGCTCAGGAACAAGGCGACAAGATGCTGAAGGATAACGCGGTTGTTAAGTAACCAGCCTGATGCCGCGGGGAGGCGGTGCCTCCCTGCTGCCATGGAGCCTTGCCGGATGATGAGAGGGGGAGTTGTATGGCTTCCATGAGAAAAGTGGAACGGCACGAAGCCCGGACGGCTTATGTATTCATTACGCCTACGGTGCTGCTGTTCACTGTGTTTACAGTTATACCTGTAGTGATGGCCCTGTATTTAAGCTTCACCAACTATGATGTGCTTAGCCAGAATGACTGGGTCGGCCTGGACAACTACCGCCGCCTGATTGAAGACAGCCTGCTGTGGAAAACGTTCAAGAATGTGTTCTTCTACTCGATTATTTTTGTTCCGCTGAATATTATCATTTCCCTCCTGCTGTCCATGCTGCTGAGCAGGGCGTGGCAGGGAGTCAAGTTGTTCCGCACCTTCTATTATCTGCCCACGCTGACGTCGGCTGTAGCTGCGGCCACCGTATGGATCTGGCTGCTGCATCCGGAATTCGGTCTGGTGAACGGCTTGCTGTCCTATGTGGGCATTACCGGTCCTGCCTGGCTGTCCGAGACAAGTACGGCGATGCTGTCCATTGTAATGCTCACCCTCTGGCAATCCGTCGGCTCCAATATGATTATTTATCTGGCCGGTCTGCAGGGGGTCCCGGATTATCTCTATGAATCGGCACGGCTGGACGGGGCGAATACATTTGACAGCTTCCGCTTCATCACCTGGCCGCAGCTGCGGCCAACTACCTTTCTGGTCAGCACGATGGCGATTATCGGTGCGCTGCAGCTGTTTGACCAGGCCTTTGTACTGACGCAGGGCGGTCCGGCCAATGTGACCAAGACCCCGGTCTACCTAATCTATCAGCAGGGCTTCAATCAGCTGCAGATGGGCTATGCCTCGGCGCAGGCCTTTGTGCTTGCTGTAGCCATTCTTATTTTCTCGCTGATTAATATGCGGGTCTCCAAAGCGGAGGAATCGATCATTTAGGGGCAGCTTGTCCAGGAAAAAGGAGGTTTGCAGGATGGGTGTTACTGGGGGTTCGGCCTTGAAGAAGGGCCTCTACAAGCTCATTTTCTATATTGTATGTATCCTTATAGCGGTTGTTATGTTTCTGCCATTCTACTGGAGTTTGCTAACCTCACTCAAGCCGGATGATGAGATTTTTGCGATGCCGATCCAGTGGTTTCCGAAGCATCTGACCTTCGAGCATTACCGCAAAGCCTTTTCAACGGTGCCGTTTGCTTTATTCTTCTGGAATTCGCTCGTGCTTGCCGTGTCGGGCGTCCTGGCTAACCTGTTTTTCGGATCACTTAGCGGCTATGCCTTTGCGAAGCTGAGATTCAGGCTGAACAAGCCGGTGTTCCGCGTGCTGCTGGCGGCAATGATGATTCCCGGCATTGTGACCATGATCCCGACAGTGTATGTGATGCGCCATATTCCGTTCGCCGGGGGCAATGATCTTTTTGGCGGGGGCGGCAATGGACTGATGAACTCCTTCTGGGGCATTATTCTTCCCGGCGCTTCCGGGAGCTTCGCTGTATTCTTTATGCGGCAATTTTTTCTTACGCTCCCCACTGACATGCTGGAGATGGCCCGGATTGAGGGCTGCGGGGAATTCAAAATTTTCTGGAGGATCTATCTGCCGCTTACCCGTCCAGCGCTGGCTACCTTGAGCATCTTCACCTTCCAGGCCGGCTGGAACAGCTTCCTGTGGCCGATGATCGTGCTGAATGATCCGGACAAGGCGACGATTCAGATGGGCCTGCAGGCTTTTTCTTATAATTTTCAGACGGATTACGGGCCGATGATGGCCGGGGCGCTGGTGGCGATTCTGCCGATACTGGTGCTGTTCCTGGCGCTGCAGCGTTATTTTGTACAGGGGATTGCCTTCAGCGGCATCAAAGGCTGAGCCAACTAAGGGAGGCAAATTATAGACGGGGAGAGAGACCATATGAAGCAAATAGAGCTTGAACAATGGGCGGAACGGGCGGACTCGGCGCAGGAAGCGCTGGATGTATTCTTCTGGAACGAAGACATCGGAATGTATGACATTGAGACACCATGTCCGGAAGGCGCATGTAATACAGTCTTTCATTATTGGTGGATGGCCCATGCCGTGGATGTGCTGGTCGACGGCCTGCTGCGGACTGGGGCTGCTAAGTACCGCGAACGACTGTCCGCTCTACATGGGGGGCTGCTCCGCCGCAATGACGGAGTATGGCCCAATGAGCTGTACGACGACATGGAGTGGATGGCCCTGGCCTGGCTTCGCGCTTATCAGGCAACGGGAGATGAGCTGTACAAAGAGACGGTTCTTATCCTTTGGACGGATATCAGAACCGGCTGGAACAGCCATTCGGGGGGCGGCATCGCCTGGCAGAAATCGCAGCTGGATTACAAGAACACCCCGGCCAATGCACCGGCGGCCATCCTTGCCGCCCGCCTGTATCAGGCTTTCGGAGATCCGCAGGACCTGGAGTGGGCGCACGCGCTCTATAACTGGCAGCAATCCCGTCTGGTGGACCCGGACACAGGCTTCGTCTGGGATGGGATGAACCGTACCGGTGACGGCCGGATCGATAAGGATTGGAAATATACGTACAATCAGGGTGTTTATATCGGTGCGGCTATCGAGCTGTACCGGGTTACCGGAAGCCGTGACTATCTTGAGGAGGCCCGGCGCACGTTCGCCGCAGCGGTCAAGGAGCTGGCTGGCCCGCATTCCGGTATACTTCCGGATGAGGGCGGCGGCGATGCCGGTCTCTTCAAGGGCATTCTGGTCCGCTATGCGGCAGAACTGGCGCTGGCCGGGCCGGAAGACGGCGCCGCTACGGCCTTCCTGCGCAGCAACGCAGAGATGCTGTGGGACCAGGGCAAGCCGGCAGACAAGGTGCTGTTCGGCCCTGACTGGACTACGCCGCCTTCAGGCGTTGTGCAATTGAGCACCCAGCTGAGCGGCATGAAGCTGCTGGAGCGGATGGCTGTGCTTGCAGGGACCGGGCAGCCGAAAACTCGAACCTCATTTTAGAATAGGAGGAGGTGGCGTATGGATCATTACAACGGGACATCATCATTAGAAGACTGGGCAGCGCGTGCAGACTGGCTCCAGGACTCCCTGTGGCGGCACTACTATAATGCGGACAGCGGAATTATGAGCCAGTGGTATCCGCGGGAATACAGCAGGGCAGGCGACAATTTCTACTACTGGTGGCAGGCGCATGTCATTGATGCTCTGACCGATGCTTACGAACGGACGCGGGATTCTGGATATGCCGAACGCATCCGCGGCCTGAGCCGCAGCTTGCATGCTTATAACGGCGGGACGTTCAAGCATAATTATTATGATGATATGGAATGGACTGCCCTTGCGCTGCTGCGGGCGCATCAGGCTACCGGTGAAGCGGAATATCTGAATGCTGTACTTGAATTATGGGCGGATATTCAGACGGCCTGGAATGAGCACTGCGGGGGCGGCATGTCCTGGAAAAAAGATCAGCTGGATTACAAGAACACGCCGGCGAATGCCCCGGCCGGTATTCTGGCCGCCCGCCTATACTCGCTGCTTGGGCATGAAGAGGATCTGAACTGGGCGATCCGGATTTACCGCTGGAACCAGGCTAATCTGGTTGACCCTGACACCGGGTTCGTATGGGATGGAATGAACCGGCAGGGCGATGGGCAGATCGATTACGACTGGGAATTCACTTACTGTCAGGGCGTGTTCGTGGGAGCGGGGATAGAGCTCTGCCGTGTCACCGGCGATTCCGGCTATGCCGCAGATGCCCGCCGGACCGCTGAGGCCTGCATCGGCCGCTTATGCCATTCTGATTCGCTGCTGCTGCCGGATGAAGGGATTGACGACACCGGATTGTTCAAGGGAATTCTGATCCGCTATCTGGTACAGCTGGAGCAGCATTTCCCCGGAAATGACCGGGTCCGTGAAGTCATATGGGCCAATGCCCGTACGCTATGGGCGCAAGGGCTGGACCGGACGCTGGGGCTGTGCGGACCCTCTTGGGAGCAGGTTCCCGTACTGCCGGTACAGCTTAGTGTACAGCTCAGCGGTCTGATGCTGCTTGAGGGGGCAGCCAAGCTTAGCCATTAGCCCGCTGCCGCCTGACGGTTGTGGACTGGATGTACAAATGAAGGGGGTATTTGGTAATGTTCACCTGGAAGAAAGTAAGAACGGCCGCAGTTCTCTGTCTGTTGTCCCTGTCTCTGTCTGTACCGTCTCCCGGTGCGGGAAGTACGGCAGAGGCTTTCACCGTCTCCAATGCTGATGCTGCAATGAACTCTTTTGTGCAAGTATTCTATGATTCTTCCGCCAAATACTTCTATACCAACAGCGATCACCAGATTTATTCTGAACATGCCCATGGGCCGAACGGGGGTCTCTACACCGACTTCTGGTGGGAGGCACAGCTCTGGGAGACCGTAATGGATGCCTACGAGCGCACGGGCAGCAATGTCTACCGCACGATGATCGATGAGATCTACACCGGATTCAACGCCAAATACCCGGATATGATGACAAATCCGTTCAACGATGACCTGGGCTGGTGGGCGCTGGCCTGCGCAAGAGCCTATGAACTGACTGGAACCACGGAGTATCTGAACCGCGCCAGCTTCCTGTTTGGCCAAATCTACAGCGAATGGGACAGCACGTACGGCGGCGGGATCTGGTGGAGAAGGGACGCCCATGTGCCGGGCCAGGCCAACGCCCAGAAGAATATGGCCACGAATGCCCCGATGGTCATGACCGCAGTCAAGCTGTCTAGTGCCTACAGTGATCCTGCTTATCTGACCAAGGCTACTCAAATCTATAACTGGACCAAATCTACCCTGGTTGGCGGCAGCAAAATCAACGATCATATTGAAGGTGCAGGCAGCGGTATCGTTAAGGATTGGGACTTCACTTACAATTACGGAACGTTCCTGGGGGCGGCTGTGTCCCTGTATCAGGCTACCGGAACTGCCGCCTACCTTACGGATGCCAATAATGCAGCCGGGTATGCCGTTAACAAAATGGTATCAGCCCAGACTCTGATGTATGAAGGGGAGAATGATGCCGCGGGCTTCAAGATGGTCTTCGCCCGCAACCTGAACCGTCTCCGTACGCTGGGCGGACAGCCGCAATACCTGAACTTTCTCCAGCAGAATGCAACGCAGGCCTGGAATCACCGCCGCGTAAGCGATGGAATCATCGGCAGCGACTGGCTGCGCAATACAGGCTCCTCCTATGTGCAGAGCCTGGCCGCCGCTGCGGGCGCTTCTATTCTGCAGCTCGTTCCCGCCGACGGCTACACCGGGTACATTGCGGGCAACGGGGCTTATGAAGCGGAGAACGCAGTGCGGACGCTGGTTGGGGGAGGCGGGATGATCAATGAGAGCACCAATGCCGGATTTAGCGGAAGAGGGTATGTCGGGGGATGGAACACAAGCGGCACCTCCATTGATTTCTATGTCAACCAGAATACGGCCGGAACCAGAACCGTCACCTTCCGCTACGCGGCGGCGGCCGGCAATGCTTCACGCTACGTGAAAGTGAACGGCGTGGTAACAGCCTCCAATCTGGTATTCAATTCTACCTCCAGCTGGAGCACCTACGGAACGGTATCCGTCACGATTCCGCTGAATGCAGGCTCGAACACTATTCAACTCGGGTATAACAGTGCACTCGGAAATACGAATTATCTGAATGTTGATTTGCTGAGCGGGCTGTAAATGCGGGGCGGCAGAACAGGCGGATTGTTAAAGCAAAAAGCAAGGGCACGCAGGAGTTTCTGGGTCCTGAGGTAATATTGCAGCACAAAGGGAGCGCCGTAATTGGCGCTCCCTTCTGCTTGCTTATTAGTTCTAGTACAGCGTCAGATTTAAAGATGAAGATGGGAGTTGTTCATTGCGGCGTTTGGCAAGGTGTAACGGACTGGGGCGCGCTTATTCCAGATGAAAGCTACCGCTTGGGCAAAGTAACGGACCCCATGGAGCTTATTCTTGGAATTTCTAATCTTAACCATCTCGTAGAGAGACGATAAGGTCCACTCCGTCCGTTAAACCTCAAAAAGGGGCGTTTTCCTGGGAATAGGGTCTATCAGGTCCGTTAGAGCCCACTCATCGCGCCCACTCCAACTTTTAAATCTGACCCTGTTAGTCCCCGGTCTCTACGATCCAGACCTCCGGCAGATTGCGGTACTGCTCGGCGTAATCCAGGCCATAGCCGACGACGAATTCGTCGGGAATATCAATCCCGCTGTAGTCGATGGGAACATTGACGAGACGGCGGGAAGGCTTGCTGAGGATGGTGCAGATACGCACGCTTGCCGCCTCGCGCAGGGCGAACAGCTCCTTCAGATGCTGAAGCGTCAGGCCGGTGTCGATCAGATCCTCGACCAGCAGGATATGCTTGCCGCGGATATCCATGTCGATATCCTTCTTGATCGTAATGACGCCGGAGGAGGTGGAGCTTGCCCCGTAGCTGGACACCGACATATAGTCGACGCCGACCGGGAAGGTGATCTCACGCATCAGATCAGACATGAAGACGGCCCCGCCCTTAAGAATGCCGATAAGCACCAGTTCCTTGCCTTCATAGTCACGCGATATTTCAGCGCCCAATTCCTGTACTCGCTGCTGCAGCTGGTCCTTGCTGACCAGAACTTTGGTAATTTGGGTCATGGTTGACGCTCCTTATGGATTAGGATGTGATCACGAGGATGATCTGTCCTTTTCCTTAAGCATAACATCATGTGCGCCTCCTTCAAAGATCGTTGTCGAGGAGACCAGGGTAATCTTGGCCTTCTGCTGTAGTTCCGGGATGGTCAGCGAGCCGCAATTGCACATGGTGGACTTGATTTTGCTGATGCTGAGATCGAGATTGTCCTTAAGCCGTCCCGCATAGGGAATGAAAGAATCCACGCCTTCCTCGAACTCCAGCTTGCTCTCCTTATCGGCATTGCCGAAGTCATAACGCTGCCAGTTGCGGGCCCGGCTGGAGCCTTCGCCCCAATATTCCTTCACGAAGTTCCCGCCGACCAGCAGCTTGCGTCCGGGACTCTCATCGAATCTGGCAAAATAGCGCCCAAGCATCACGAAGTCAGCGCCCATCGCCAGCGCCAGCACAATATGATAATCATGGACAATCCCGCCGTCCGAGCAGATGGGGACATAGATGCCGGTCTGCTCATAATATTCCTGGCGGGCCGCCGCCACTTCGATGACAGAGGAGGCCTGGCCCCGGCCGATGCCCTTTTGCTCCCGGGTGATGCAGATGGAGCCGCCGCCGATACCGACTTTGATGAAATCTGCTCCTGCCTCTACGAGGTACAGGAAGCCTTCCTTGTCAACAACATTGCCCGCGCCGACCTTCACGCTCTCCCCGAAAGTCTCCTTAATATAATGGATGGTCTCCGCCTGCCACTCCGAGTAACCGTCCGAGGAATCAATGCACAGCACATCTGCCCCGGCTTCGACCAGCGCCGGTACACGGTCCTTGTAATCCCTGGAGTTGATACCCGCGCCGACAATCAGCTGCTTGTTGCCGTCATGCAGCTCCAGCGGATACTCCTGGTGGCTGTCATAATCCTTGCGGAAGACGAGATGGACGAGATGTCCGCCGGCATTTACAATCGGCAGGCAGTTCAGCTTGTGGTCCCAGATCATGTCGTTCGCTTCGGTCAGGGTAATACCTTCCCGCGCGAATATCAGCGAAGCGAGCGGAGTCATGAACTCCGTAATCGGGCATTCCGGAGGCAGCCGGTTCTCGCGGTAATCGCGGCTGGTGACAATCCCCATCAGCTTGCCAGTCGGTTCCCCGTTGTCCGTAATGGCAATGGTAGAGTGGCCGCTGCGTGCTTTGAGCGCCAGCACATCCTGCAGGGTATCCTCCGGCCGCAAATTGGAGTCGCTGAGGACGAAGCCGGCCTTGAATTTTTTGACCCGGCGGACCATCTCGACCTGCTGCTCGATAGACTGCGAGCCATAGATGAAGGAGATGCCGCCGCTTTTGGCCAGGGCAATCGCCATGTTATGGTCGGATACCGCCTGCATTACGGCCGAAGTCACGGGGAGGTTCATGGTCAGTGCCGGGGTCTCTCCTCGCCGGAATTTGGTTACCGGTGTGCTAAGATCCACATTTGCGGGAATGCAATCTTTGGTGGTCAGGCTGGGTACCAGCAGGAACTCACTGAAGGTTCTTGAAGGCTGCTCGTAATAAAAAGCCATGGCTTGTCACTCCCCTGCTATTTTTTTACAACTCATACCTGGGACAAAAATCTGACGGGTACTCCAATGTCCGCTTCCAGCTGCTTGTAATGCTCCCCTTTGGCCAGAATCGCCTGCACACCGACGAGCTCTATGCCCATCACGGACAACTGAGCAGCAATGCAGCGGATCGTAGCACCTGAACTAATCACATCATCCAGCAGCAGCACGCGGTCACCGGCAGAGAAGCCGTCAAAATAGATATAATTCTCATTATACGCCGTCTCGCGTCTGACACTAACCTCATAATTCTCATACAGCTCCGTGCTAAGCCGCAGAATATTCATCGGCTTCATCAGCTTATAGGCAGCCAGCATCCCCCAGGTATGACCGCCGGGTTCAGGGGAGACAATGTAATCAAAATCGGGAAACTGCTCCGTTACAGCATCCGCCAGATTGTGAGTGATTTCACGGATCAGCTCGGGGGCAATGTACGTACCGCGTTCTCCGAAAGGGTAGAGCTTGAAGTCATAGGCGGTGTCCTTGTTCTTGTAGATCCTCACATTCTTGGCCTCACGGATCGATTCATTTAAGCTTGCGTAGGATGGACTCATTGCCCTCACTCCTTCTATTATAATGGATGTCAAAAACCCCAGGCTAAAGGAGGCGCAGTCCAAAGCAGGATACATCAGCGGAGAAAAGCACGGTTTCGCCCGTGAGCTCACACTGATTAATCCAGCAGGGGGTCTGGCCTCTTGTAGCCTGGGGCAATTTACGGTTGCCTGTAGATACGCCCATTCCGGATTAACGGGCTTATACAAGAGAGGTTTGAAGAGATATAACTGACGTGATGCTAACTTGGATACGGATAATCAGATTATTTTTGCTACATATGTTATAAAACTTAACTCAGATCATTTGTTATATGCTATCATCCGCAATAAAGTGTGTCAATATTTCATCAATATGTTATATTCCATAACTTATGTACTTGTTTATAATAATTATTATCTGCAATTCATAAATAGTTCAAAGGTTTTGTTAAAAGCCGTATTTTGATGTGATATACTTAACACAGCGATTTGAGATCTTGTGAAATTGATACTAATATTTGCTGCTAAGCAGTAACAGAGCCTACACCAATGAATATAGATTAGGATGGTGAACAAGCGATGCATATTGTCGTCGTTGGCCTGAATTACCGTACGGCTCCCGTAGAGGTGAGGGAACAGTTCGCTTTTGCCGAAAAGGATCTGCCTGCTGCGCTTCATCAGCTGCTGCAGACGAAGAGCGTTCTGGAAGGGGTCGTTGTCGCCACCTGTAACCGGACGGAAATTTATGTGGTCGTGGACCGCCTTCATATGTGCGGATATTTCATCCGCAGCTTCATGGAGCAGTGGTTCGGAGTAAGAAGTGATGTATTTACGCAACATATGTATATATATGAAGACGAGCAGGCGATTGCCCATCTGATGCGTGTCACCTGCGGTCTGGATTCCATGGTGATTGGCGAGACGCAGATTCTGGGTCAGGTGCGCAGTGCCTTCCTGACGGCTCAGGCGGAAGGGGTTACCGGAACCTGGTTCAACCGGCTGTTCAAGCAGGCGGTGACGCTCGGCAAGCGTGCGCATAGTGAGACCTCGATTGGCGAGAGCGCGGTGTCGGTCAGCTATGCGGCGGTGGAGCTGGGGAAGCGGATCTTCGGCATGTTCACCGGCAAAAGAGTGCTCATTCTCGGCGCCGGCAAAATGAGCGAGCTGACGGTGAAGCATCTGTACAGCAGCGGCGCGGCGGAAGTGATTGTCGCCAACCGTACCTTGTCCCGTGCTATCGAGCTGGCCGAGAAATTCTCGGGTAAGCCCAGCACGATTGAAGAGGCGCTGAAGTCTCTGGATGAAGTGGATATTGTGATCAGCTCTACGGGGGCAGACGGCTATGTGCTGACGGCTGCCCAGGTAGCCGAGGGCATGAAGCGCCGCCCTTCACGGCCGCTGTTCATGATCGACATTGCTGTGCCGCGCGATATTGACCCTGCTGCTGCCAGTGTGCCGGATGTATTCCTCTATGATATCGATGATCTGGAAGGCATTGTGGAGAGCAATCTGGAGATGCGCCGCAGTGAAGCCGCCAAGATCGAGGTTATGATTGAAGGCGAAATGGCGGATTTCCAGCAATGGCTGAAGACGCTGGGCGTCAGACCAGTGATCCGTGCACTGCAGGACAAGTCCAACGGAATATATGAAGAAACGATGGATAGTCTGTTCAACAAGCTGCCTGAGCTGGATGAGCATCAGCGCAAGGTGATCCGCCGGCTGACCAAGAGCATCGTCAACCAGATGATGCATGATCCGATCAATGTGATCAAGGAGATGTCCGGCGGCAAGCAGGGCAATGAAGCACTGGAGTATTTCACTCAAATCTTCGCTCTGCAGGAGCAGCTGGATGCAGCTCCGGCCGGTGGAAGTGTTGAACCGCATCAGCGCAGCTCTGCTGAACGGCCCTCAGGCGGAGAGATCCGGGGGCCGGGAGCGGTGCTTACCCCAGCCGGTCTGCTGGGCGGGTGAGCAACATGCTACTGCTGAACGGAATATATGATGCCGCTCTGCTGCTATATGCCCTGAGCCTGCTGTTTGTTTTCTCGGATTGCCTTCGGCGCAATCCGGGCGGAAAGCGGCTGGGCACAGGGCTTCTTGCTGTCGTAGGTCTGCTTCAGCTGACCGGCCTTGCGATCCGCTTCTCCCAGGAGGGCGGATTGCCAATTTTCACGCCTTATGATTTCCTGTTCTGGTTCTCCTTCAGCATGGTGGTTACCTCGTTTGCCGTGACGTATACACGCGGCGGTGAGTTCACGGTGCTGCTGCTCAGCATGGCGGGCTTCAGCGTATTTCTGCTGAACCGGGTATGGCTGACGGCAGAGGATCATACGCTGCAGAGCTGGAGTGCGGTGCACGGGTGGCTGGCGATGCATGTCATTTTGGCGAATCTGAGCTTTGCCGCACTGACACTGGGGATGGTATTTGCGATAATGTATCTGTTCCTGCATACGAAGCTGAAGAATAAGAAGTGGGATGACCGCGTCCGCAGGCTGCCCAGCCTGGAGACGATGGACAAATATTCCTACACGGCGATCCTGGCCGGAGTTCCGCTGCTGCTGGCTTCGCTGATTCTGGCGGGACTGTCGATTGTCGCGGAAGGACGGATACCGCTGTTTCAGGATACGAAGGTCCTGACTACACTTACGGGCCTGGGCGTCTACATCGTCTACCTTGTGCTGAAGTTCTCCGGCCGCCGAAGCGGTACAGTCATGGCCCGCTGGGCGATTGCGGGTTACGGCTTCATTATTCTTAATTTCCTGCTGAATTCCTGGTCGGAGTTCCATGGCTGGGGCGGGGAATGAAGTGGGATGGACGATGGATGAGAGCGAGTTGGAAGTGCTGGGGAGAGCTGGAGTGAGCAGGATGAAAAAGTATCTGCCGATTATGCTGGATGTGGAAGGCCGGCGCGTGGTGATCGTTGGAGGCGGGGCGGTGGCTGCACGTAAGGCGGGTCCGCTGCTGGAAGCAGGCGCGGAACTGGTGGTGATCAGCCCCTCGCTCAGCGGGACGCTGGCTGCGATGGCTGATGAGGGGCGGCTGCAATGGATCAGCCGCCCCTATGCTCCCGGGGATCTCCAGGGAGCGGTTCTGGTCTATGCCGCCAGCGATAATAGGGCGGTGAACGAGGCCGTTGCCGCGGAAGCCCGGCAGCTGGGGCTGCCCGTTAATGTGGGCAGCCATGCGGAGGCGGGCACATTCATTACGCCCGGCGTGCTCCGCCGCGGGCGCTTGACGGTTGCGGTCTCGACCTCCGGGGCGGGACCGTCTGCGGCTGCGGATATTACGCAGCAGATTGCGGGGCTGCTTGGCGAGGAATATGAGCCGTATCTGGATTTCCTGCATGAGCTGCGGACAGCGATTAAGCAGCTGGAGCCAGCGGCAGAGAACCGGTCGCGGCTCTTGCGGCGGCTGGGGAAGCTGGATGTGTTGAATGAGCTGCGGCAGGGCACCTTTATACCATGGACGGCCGAGGAGATTGAGGCTTGGGTGGCGCGCAACCGGGAGGAATAGGGGGCTTAAGTAGCTGGGCTACCGAGATGAGCAAAGCAAGGGCAAAAATGCCCTTAATTCGGCCGAATCAGCTCATTCGAGCAAATGAGGTGTATAAATACAACTGAATACGGCCGAATCAGCTCAATCGAGCAAATTCAGGGGATAGTTACGGCGGCGGATGGAATAAGGGACTGACTTGAACAGGGGGAGTGGGCATGCGGAAGATTATCGTGGGCAGCAGACAAAGTGCGCTGGCTTTAACGCAGACGGGGCATGTGATTGCTGATCTGGAGCGGCTTAGCGGAGAGCATGGGTTTGATTTTACTTTTGAGGTGCATAAGATTGTGACTAAGGGTGACCGGATTCTCGATGTGACCCTGTCCAAAGTGGGCGGCAAAGGTCTGTTCGTCAAGGAAATTGAACAGGCGATGCTGGCAAAGGATATTGATATGGCAGTACATAGCATGAAGGATATGCCTTCCGAATTGCCGGAAGGCTTGATGAATGGTGCGGTGCCGAAGCGTGAAGATCCGCGCGACGTTCTGATCTCTAATAGCGGAGTGGGCCTGGAGGGTCTGCCGCAAGGCGCGCGCGTAGGAACAAGCAGTCTGCGGCGCTCCAGCCAACTGGCTGCACTCCGGCCGGATCTGCTTATTGAGCCGGTACGCGGCAATATTGATTCGCGGCTGAAGAAGCTGGAGAGCGGCGAATATGACGCGATTCTGCTGGCAGCAGCGGGGCTGTCGCGGATGGGCTGGCAGGACCGGATTACGGCATATTTGCCGCCTGAGGTCTGCCTGCCCGCTGTAGGCCAAGGAGCACTCGGTATTGAGTGCCGTGAGGACGATGAGGAACTGCGCAAGCTGCTGGCGCTGTATAATGATGAGCGCACGGCACTCACGGTGACAGCGGAGCGGACCTTCCTGGGCGCCCTGAACGGCGGCTGTCAGGTGCCGATCGGCGCTTACGCGATCCTTGAGCCGGAAGGCGAAGCTGCAGGTCCGTCCATAACGTTAACCGGAATGGTCGGAACACCGGACGGCACAGTCATTCTGAAGGAGACCTGCACCGGCAATGATCCGGTGGAGCTGGGTTCGGAGGTCGCGCGTAAGCTGGTGGCCAGAGGTGCGGAGAAGATTTTGGCAGATGTAAGGGAATAAGGGGTAAGGGTTAGACAGGGAATAGTGTGCGTTGGGGAGAAGCTTATGCAGGCCAGAATCGCATGTGTAGAGGGATAAGGGGATGACGGAGATGGCGGGGAAGGTATATCTGGTAGGTGCAGGTCCGGGGGATGCGAAGCTGATTACAGTCAAGGGGCTGGAGTGTATCCGGAAGGCCGATGTGCTGGTCTATGACAGGCTGGCCAGTCCAAGGCTGCTGAAATGGATGAAGCCCGGCGGTGAGAAAATATACGTAGGCAAGCTTTCGGACCGCCATACGATGAAGCAGGAGGATATTAATCAGCTGCTGGTAGATCTCGCATTGGAGGGCAAAACGGTGGTGCGTCTGAAGGGCGGGGACCCCGTGATTTTTGGCCGGGTGGGTGAAGAAGCGGAGCTGCTGCGCAGGAATGGCATCTACTATGAGATTGTGCCGGGCATTACCTCGGCCATCAGCGTCCCGGCGTATGCCGGTATTCCGGTGACCCACCGGGAGGCATCGTCTTCCCTGTCGATTATTACCGGCCATGAGAGCCCGGATAAGCTGGATCATTCCATTCAATGGGATAAAGTAACGAATGCGACAGGCACGCTGGTATTCCTGATGGGTGTCGCCAAAATTGGCTACATCAGCGCCCAGCTCATGAAGCACGGACGTCCGCCGGAAACTCCGGTGGCGCTGGTGCGCTGGGGAACCCGTGCGGATCAGGAGACGCTGACCGGCACGCTGGCCGATATTGAGGCGAAGGTTACGGCAGCGGATTTTCAGCCGCCGGCGGTTATTGTGGTCGGTGATGTTGTGCTCCAGCGGGAGCACCTGATGTGGGTGGAGGCGCTGCCGCTGTTCGGCAAGCGCATTGTAGTGACGCGGGCACGCGCACAGGCAAGTGAGCTGGTGGACCGGATCGAGGAGCTGGGCGGCGAGCCGTATGAGTTCCCGGTCATTGAGACGGTGATGCAGCGGGATGCGGGCAAGCAGGCGGAGATCGCTGCGGCTCTTGGCGGGCTTGCGGCGTACGACTGGGTGTTCTTCACCAGTCCGAACGGCGTAGACTTCTTCATGCGTCATCTGACGCAGCAGAAGCTGGATATCCGCAGTTTGCACGGGGCGCGGCTGTGCGCTGTGGGACCGGGGACGGCTGCGGCGCTCGCAGAGCGCGGGCTGATCTCCGAGGAGCTGCCCGGACGCTTTCAGGCGGAAGGGCTGATCGAAACCTTCGGCCCCGAGCTTAAGTCCGGGCAGAAGGTGCTGCTTCCGCGCGGCGACCTGGCGCGTGAGTGGCTGCCGGCGAAGCTCGGGGAACTGGGGCTGGAAGTGACCGAGGTGGATACGTATGAGACGATTGTCACCGGGGAGGATGATATTGAGCTGGTGAAGCTGCTGGAGGAGAAGCGCATCCATGCGGTAACCTTCACCAGCTCGTCCACGGTGCGCAATTTCCTCGGCATTCTGAAGAGAATGGGCCTGGAAGATCCGCTGGAGTTGCTGGCGGGCGTCAAGATTGCCTGCATCGGCCCGGTTACCGAGCAGACCGCAGTCGAAGCGGGCCTCACTCCGGGACTGCTCCCGGAAGAAGCCACCATCGAAGGACTGGTGCAGGAGCTATGCCGCTGGAATGAATCGACGAGGCTGAGATAGCCTGTTCCTGCCGGATCTGTCAGCATTGTCTTTGAGCATTGCAATCGGGTCTGGCCTACTGGCAGCGATAACTTTAACATCTCAATACTGCTTAAGACGAATAGATGTGATTATATACTTACTGAACAGGAGGATACAACAAATGAGCTTTCCAATAACCAGACACCGCCGTTTGCGCGGGTCGGCCGGTATTCGCGGCATGGTGCGCGAGACCGTTCTGAATGTGCTGGATTTCATCCAGCCGATTTTTGTAACCTATGGAACAGGTGTGAAGAATGAGATCAGCTCCATGCCCGGCGTCTATCATTTCTCGCTGGATACGCTGAAGGCGGAGGTGGATGAGATTGCTTCCCTCGGCATTCCGGCGGTACTGCTGTTCGGTATTCCCGAGACGAAGGATGCGGTTGGCTCGTCCGGCTTCGCAGACGATGGCATTGTGCAGGAAGCCACGCGTCTGATCAAAAAATGGTATCCCGACCTACTGGTTGTCGCCGATACCTGCCTGTGTGAATTCACCGACCACGGCCACTGCGGCATGGTGCATACCCATACGGTGGACGGTGTGGTGCACGGGGATGTAATCAACGATGCTTCGCTTGAGCTGCTGACCCGCACGGCGGTCTCGCAGGCCCGGGCAGGGGCGGATATTATCGCGCCGTCCAACATGATGGACGGATTCGTGCAGGCGATCCGTGCCGGACTCGATGCGAATGGCTTCGAGCAGGTGCCGATTATGTCCTATTCGGTAAAATACGCCTCCGCCTTCTACGGCCCGTTCCGCGAAGCAGCGGATTCCGCTCCCCAGTTCGGCAACCGCAAGACGTATCAGATGGACCCGGCCAACCTGCGGGAAGCCGTTCGCGAAGCGGATTCCGATGTGCTGGAAGGCGCGGACATGCTGATGGTGAAGCCTGCGCTGGCTTATCTGGATGTCATCCGCACCATCCGCGACCAGTTCGATCTGCCGCTTGTAGCCTACAACGTCAGCGGTGAGTACTCGATGGTCAAGGCGGCTGCGCAGCAGGGCTGGATCGATGAGCAGGCGGTTGTGCTGGAGATGCTGACCGGCATGAAGCGCGCCGGAGCAGATATAATTATTACCTATTTCGCCAAGGACGCAGCCCGTTGGCTGCGCGGCTAGGATCAGGAACTGGAGGGAACAAGCATGGGCAATATGCCGTTGAACCGCCGGGAAGAGGCTTCCCGCATGGCTTTTGAAGAGGCAAAACAATATATTCCCGGCGGGGTGAACAGCCCAGTCCGGGCATTCAAATCTGTAGGATTGACCCCGGTCTATGTGGAGAGGGGCGAAGGCTCACGGATCTACGATATTGACGGCAACAGCTTCATTGACTACGTCTGCTCGTGGGGACCGCTGATTATGGGACATGCCCATCCTGAGGTGGTGAAGGCGCTGCAGGAGACTGCGGCCAGAGGGACAAGCTTCGGCGCGCCGACCCTGCTTGAGACCGCAATGGCCAAAACCGTGGTAGAACGCGTAGCCTCGGTGGACATTGTCCGCATGGTGAACTCGGGAACGGAAGCGACAATGAGCGCGATCAGACTGGCCCGCGGCTATACCGGACGCAGCAAAATCCTCAAATTCGAAGGCTCCTATCACGGCCATGCCGACAGCCTGCTGATTAAGGCCGGTTCCGGGGTGGCGACCTTGGGGCTGCCGGATAGTCCGGGCGTGCCGGAAGGTGTGGCCGTGAATACGATCACGGTACCTTATAATGACCTGGACGGGGTCAAAATCGCGTTTGAACGTTACGGCAACGAGATTGCCGCTATCATCGTTGAGCCGATCGCCGGAAATATGGGCGTAGTGCCTCCGCTTCCGGGCTTCTTGGAGGGTCTCCGCAAGGTGACGACAGGGTACGGGGCGTTGCTGATTTTTGACGAGGTGATGACCGGCTTCCGTGTGGACCGGGGATGTGCGCAGGGGCTGTTCGGGATGGACCCGGATCTGACCTGCTTCGGCAAGGTGATTGGCGGCGGTCTGCCTGTAGGGGCTTACGGCGGCAAAAGAGAGATCATGGAGCAGATCGCCCCGTCCGGCCCGATCTATCAGGCGGGCACACTCAGCGGGAATCCGCTGGCGATGGCGGCGGGCTACAGCACGCTTGCGCTGCTGACCCCTGAGGTCTACACCCGTCTGGAGTCGCTTGGCGCGAGACTGGAAGCCGGACTTAAGCGCAATGCGCAGGAGACGGGAATTCCGCTGACGATTAACCGCGTGGGCTCGATGGTATGTCCGTTCTTCACGGAGGAGCCGGTCATTAACTTCGAGACGGCCAAGACCAGTAACCTGGAGCTGTTCAAGCGTTATTTCGGTAAAATGCTGGATCAGGGCATCAGCGTTCCGCCGTCCCAGTTCGAGGGAATGTTCGTATCTGCTGCGCACAGCGAGCAGGATATTGACGATACGATTGCGGGCCATTACCAGGCCCTGAAATCGCTATGACGGCTGGACCGGAGGAGCTGTCCGGCCAGCATGGCGGCGGCGAGATCCAAGACGGAAGTGATGGCGCCAGCGGCCCCTTCGCGGGCGGCGGCAAGTGGACCCGGCGCGGAGAATGGCTGGAAGCCATGCCTGGCCGGATCATTACAGCGGCTGCCGACAAGCAGGCCGCCATCGATGCCTGGCTGCTGGGCGTAGCCGGGATGCCAGCGAAGCTGCACGCCCGGCTGCGCCGCGAGAACGGCATCCAGTGGCGGGGCGACCGGCTGCGGCTGGCCCTATTCCCTCACCGGGAAGCCGGAATAGAGCCGGTATGGCAGGAGGCTACGGCTGAGGTGCTGTTCGAGGACGACTTCTGCCTTGTGGTCCACAAGCCTGCGGGTCTGGCGGTTCATCCGGACGGAAGCAGCACGGAAGTGACGCTGGATCATCTCGTAGCCGCGCATTATGCGGCCTCCGGCGGAGGGATTGCCGTCCGCCATATCCACCGGCTGGACAAGGATACTACCGGACCTGTACTGTATGCGAAGAACGAATACGCCCAGCTTGTGCTGGATGAGGATATGCGTGAGAAGAACGTATCCCGCCTGTATGCCGCGATTGTTGAAGGCACAGTGCCGCCGGAGCTTACGGTGATCGATGCCCCGATCGGCCGTGACCGCCATCATGCGGCGCGCAGGCGGGTATCCCCGGGAGGGCAGGAGGCGGTAACACGGATTGTGGGACGCGAAGCCCTGCCCGGCGGGACCGTAGTGAAGCTGCAGCTGGAGACGGGCCGGACGCATCAGATTCGTGTCCACCTCAGCCATGCGGGGCATCCGCTCTTCGGGGACGACCTCTATGGAGGATCGGCCTGGCATACTGCGGGCATTCCTTCCGGCAACAGCCTTAAGGAGAAGCAGCCCCTTCGTTCGGAGCCTGGTCAGGTGAAATCTGCCATTACGGCCTGGTTCGAAGAGCAGGAGAAGGCAGGCCTTACCCCTGGTTTGCAAGTCCAAGGCAAGCAGCCGCCAGCTCCACCTTCGAAGCCGGGAGTCAAGGCGAAGCAGGAGAGTTCCGACCGCCAGGCACTGCATGGCGAGAAGCTGATTTTCGCCCACCCCTGGACCCGAAGTAAGATCGAGGTATCAGATCCCTGGCCGGAGGATCTGCGCCGCCTGCGCGAGCAAATCGGCGGCGTAGATCAGGAGTAGGCCATTACCTAATCGGCTCCGTGAAGTTAAGTAACTCAATAGATGCCATGCCCAGCCGGGCCGCGTTTCTCTGATATCTGGAGGATTGCGGCTCGGCTTTTTAGTTGTTGTTCAGTGTGACCTCCCCCAGCCGAAACATCGAACAAGAAGTGGATTATTTACGCACTATTACTCTCCAGGGAACGTTAAGTGGATTTAGGGCATCTAATTTTCTCAATATGTCCTATATGTTTATTTTCAGGTTATATAAGTGTTGTTGTTCCAACTGTTGCCGGATATTCGTAGATTTACTGGTGAACAGTTGTCCTTTTTCCACTTATTTCATTGTAGCCACCAGTTAGCCCACGTGTCCTCTGATACATTTCCGCGCTCAAGCCCGTCTTACTAATATGAGGAGATGATCTGGCTGTGAGATTGAGATGGAATCGCAGAGTGTTAGGAATCTTAGCCGCCTCGACCCTGGTGATTGCCGCCGGAATAATGGTGGTTGTGCAACTGAACAACAACTACGGTGTACTGGGTCTGGTTGCCCAGCTTCAGAGCTTCCGGGTGACGGTAGACAATCAATCGGACTTTGAGCTGAGTATTCAGGAGACAGGAGTGGTAACCGGCGCAGCAGCGGAGGCGTCAGCAGACGAAGTTGGCAAGATACTCAAAAGCGGAAAAACATTAAAAATTAAGCCCCGGCTGACCTTAAGCGGTGAAGGCGGAATTTATCTGAAGTATTCAGACCCGAGAGAACCGGACGTTCCCAAAACCATCGGAGTATGCTCCTACACCGAAACTTTATCCGGATATTCCAAGGTAATAATCACGAATGACAAGGTGACGGTTAAAGAGAATTGCAGCTAATCTATGGAGGCTGACTGCTATTTTGGCAGCTTGGTCTCCAAATATCCCCTTTAATTTCCCTCTGCGCATTTACAATCCAGATATTTGCAGATTTCCAGTAACATTTGTAACTGACGAGCTTCCAATATATTGATAAAAATATTATGTAAGCGCAGTCTATTTGATGAACTGGGGGAATATTTGTGAAAAAAGTTACTAAGTTAATGCTCGTGGCCGGCATCTCGTTGGCACTTGTCGGGGTAGGGAACAGCGGCGCTCTGAACAATGTCACTTCGGCAGCGAGTGCACCGCTTAAGGTAGGCCGGGTGGAAGCGGCTGCCCATGGCACCAAATGCTTCACCGTAGCGGTTGCTGTAGTCCAGAATGGCGTAATCGTTGCGGCTTCGCTGGATGATTATCAGTTCCTGGGCACCGATGTAGCCACTGGCGTACCGAACTCGGACAAGGATTTTGGAAAGAATTACAAAGACCCTAATATGGTGCTGGCCTCCAAGAAGGCCAACGCCAAATACTACAGTGAGCACATGACGGAAGAAGCCAAATCGACAGTAGCCTATGACAAGAACCTGGCGGCTATCGAGAAATTCGCAACAGGCAAAACTATAAAATCCCTTGAAGCTACACTGACTAACAAAAGCAAAGAGCAAGTTGTTGACGCTGTAAGCGGTGCAACTCTGGTGGATACTCAAGGTTACCTGAAGGCCATTCTAAGTGCGGCCAAAGCTGCAAAATAAACAGCTGTTCCATCATTTAAACGATGTTAACCCCTTCATGGCTGCGGCTGTGGAGGGGTTTTGCTATGCTGTTTCCATTTGTCGACAGACCGGCTCCGCTGTTCAAGAGAGTGGCACCCCTGCAATTATGGGTATAACAGTAATAAGTACAAATACATCAGCATGCGCGAGTATTCATAACTGGGGGGAAGGCCATGAAATGGCAGGGTAGAAGAGGCAGTTCCAATGTGGAAGACCGCAGAGGCCGCGGCGGCGGAGGCGGGGGCAAGCTGATTGGCGGCGGAATCAGCGGGATTGTGATTATAGTGATTGTTACGCTGCTGAGCGGAGGGAATATCGGCGATATTATGGGGAATTTGACTTCAACGGGTTCGGGCACGAACTCAAGCGTCCCTTATGAACAGAGCGCCCAGGAGAAGGAGTTATCCGAGTTCGTATCCGTGGTGCTGGCCGATACCGAGGATGTCTGGTCCGATATCTTCAAGGAGCAGGGGATGACTTATCAGGACCCGACGCTTGTGCTCTACAGCGGCAGCGTGAACTCTGCCTGCGGAACCGCGAGCTCGGCCGTCGGCCCGTTCTATTGCCCGGGGGATGCCAACCTGTATATCGACCTCAGTTTCTATGATGAGCTGCAGCAGCAGTTCAAGGCGCCGGGTGACTTCGCCATGGCGTATGTGATTGCCCACGAGGTGGGTCATCATGTGCAGACGCTGCTGGGCGCTTCCGAGCAGCTGAATTCAGAGCGCCAGCGTCTCAGCGAGACTGAATTCAACAAGGTTCAGGTCCGCTTCGAGCTGCAGGCCGATTATTATGCCGGGGTATGGGCCCATCATGCCCAGGGGATGAATCTGCTGGAGGAAGGAGACCTCGAAGAGGCGCTGACTGCTGCGAGCGCGGTGGGTGATGATACGATCCAGAAGCGGGCGCAGGGATATGTGGTGCCGGACAGCTTCACACACGGAACGTCCGAACAACGCAAGCGCTGGTTCTACAAGGGTTTTAACTCCGGCACGATTGCCGGTGGAGATACCTTTAAGGCTGCTGAACTGTAGCCGCCGGCATTCCGAAATAGGAACACTAAGAGCCGCCCATCCGCTTGACGGAGAGCGGCTCTTGTTCTTATTTGGGATATTATTATGAGGGCCCCTCCCACGCAGTTCCCCTGCGCGGAACATGTGCTTACGGCTGCACATCATTCCGGTAAGACAGACGGTTGCGGCCAAGCTTCTTGGACTCCAGCAGGAGCTGGTCGGCGTAGACATACCCTTTTTCCATAGAGGTCTTCTGATCCGGGTCTGCCTTATAGTAAAAGAGTCCGAAGGATGCCGAATAGGGCACGCGGATGATCTGCTCCTCGAATTCTGCACTTACGGTGTGACCGTGAAGGCTGTCCAGAATCTCCTGAATCTGCGTTCTGCACTCCTCGAAGGTCTTGCCCCTTAGGAAGAGCGTGAACTCTTCCCCGCCGCTGCGGAACAGAACATCCTGTTCCTGCAGATGCTTCTGCAGCGTCTTGGCAAAATGAACAATGACCCGGTCACCAACGGCGTGGTTGTAGCTGTCATTGATTTTTTTGAACCGGTCGATATCCGCCACTACAATCCCGATGTACTCCCCGCCCTGGTTCAGCTCCTTCATCATCTTGTCCATATGCGCCCGGTTATAGGTTCCGGTCAGGAAGTCGCGGTAAGCCATCTGCTCGAATTTGTCGCGTTCATACTTGTGCTGGGCACTCTGCGACTTGGAATAGAACGAGATACTGACTACATAGTTGAGCAGGAACAGGGCGATCAGCATCTCCCATTTCTCCATTTGCAGCAGCCGCAGCAGCAGAGCATTACTAAGAGCCACCTTGCTGAAATCCAGCAGATTCCGGCTTCGGAACAGTAGGTTCCTCGCTTCCCGGCGTGTCTTGATATCTCCCGACAAGGCAAAGGTCAGCACCAGGAAGGTGGAGGACAGCAGGGTGGTAACGCAGACCACGAGCAGGAACAACAGCCAGTATCCGAGAAGAAGCTTGTCCGCCAGGGGAGAGAGCGCCGTATACAGATAGTACGCAGCAGAGCCGCCCAGTGTGAACGAACCGATATTGTAGAAGGTATCCAGGAACTCTCCGGGATCGGCGGTTTTTGTTTTCTTTTTATAGAAATATACGATGAACCGGTATACAGTCTCGAACAGGAGCGTGCCGAGCGGACCGGCAAAAATCCCGAAGGAGGAGGTATAGCTGATGGCATAATCGATTGTTGAGTTCCCGCTCCGGGTCACAATCCGCAATTGGAAGTAGATGCTGGAGAAGATAGTGTATAGCAGTAATGCTTTTATATAGGTAGCGTCCAGGACTACAGCATGCGCGGGAATGAAGGCTATAGCCAGGGATGCGACAAATAGAAAAAGGTCAAATACCCTCGCTTTTGACATGTCGGAAATTTCCTTTCAGGATTTATACCGATTATACCCGAAAAGATGATTCTTGATTAAAAGATATTTTTGAAATTTGCAGGGAATGATCATATATCCCTTTCCGCCTGCCCGCAGCCTACATATACTATTCTGATTAGGGTGGAGCAGACTGCTCCTGTACCTAAATACATCTATAGCCGGGGAGAGGAATGCATGAAGATATTGCTGGTCACCTACTGGGGCCTCACCAATATGGGCGGAATTTGGACGTATATGAAGCAGCTGGCCGACAAGCTGGGCGAGCAGGGCCATTCCGTTACACTGATGGGCAGCCATGTGGAGAACAATACATTGTATTTGCTCAACCGGACGGAGTCTTTTGATAAAAAAGCCTTCTATTCGCTGCTGCTGCCCCAGCTTGATATCGGCCGGTTCCCCTCGCTGCATCTGGAGCATGGCATCTTCAGCTTTGAGCTGGGGCGTTACGTATTCGAGGGCGGCGCCGCTGTGCTGGGGCTGGAGGAATATGATGTCATTCATGCCCAGGACCCTATAGCCACATATGCACTGCGGCGGATCATGCGCCGTCCTGTTCCGCTGGTCGCAAGTGTTCATGGGGCATTGACCAAGGAGACCTACTATGAGTACAAAGGACTTGAGCCCGGACTGACCCGGGAGGCCTATGAGCAGCGGCCGATCTGGAGCTACTTCCGCAGGCTTGAGACACTGGGTGCCCAGGCGGCTGACCAGATTCTGGTCTCTTCGGAGTGGATCGGACAGCTTACGCAGAGCCTGGGGGTCAGCCCGGACCGTATTCATACCTTGCCGTACGGGTTGGACCTGCATCAATATGCAGCCAGGGCCGCAGAGACGCCACCGCTTCAATTTGCAGAAGGAATCCCTGTAATCATGTATGCCGGACGTCTTGAATATATTAAAGGCGTCCATGTGCTGATAGAGGCGCTAGGCATTCTGGAGCAGCGCTGTCAGCGGTGGATCTGTGCGGTGGCCGGAATCGGCAGCCTCCTGGAGGAGCTCATGGAGCAGGCCCGCCTGCTGGGTATCGCCGGGAAGGTCCATTTCACCGGGAAATTGAACAATATTCCGGCTGCACTCCGGGCTGCCGACATCTATGTGCAGCCCTCACTCCAGGATACGCAGCCTTTCTCGGTTACAGAAGCGCAGCTTGCCGGGATCGCGCCGATTGTCGCCGGAACCGCAGGCATGCCGGAGATGGTCCGGCAGGGAGAGACGGGCTGGATTGTTCCTCCCGGAGATGCCGCTCAGCTCGCCCTGCAGATGGAGCAGCTGCTGGGGGATGAGGGGCTGAGAAGACGCACCGGCCTCCAGGCTAAGCACTGGGCAGAGCAGACCCGTTCGCTGGATGTCATGGCTGCGGGTACGCTGCATGTATACCAGAGAGCGGTCAATCTGCGGGCGGGCCGGCCGGGAATTCCGGATCACCTCCGGTTTGGGGAAGAACCGGGCGCGGGTGCGCTGCCGGCAGCTTTTCATCCGGCAGATGTGCTTAACGAGGGTGATCCGGGGAATCCGCTTGCCGTAACGATGCGTGTCAAGCTTCCGCAGCACTACTCTATTCCTGATGCACGTACGGCCCTTCCTCCCCTGGGATAGGCGCTGTCCGCAATTGAAGCGGCAAAGTTGTCATGCCTGCCTGATTGAAGCATATACATGAGGGGAGTAACATTTTGGGCTTATACTCTGGGCTTGTCTCAGGGATAGATTATGCCAAGAAGGAGGACATTTCCCGTGTTTGACCAGTCCCATGGCTTGCGGTTTGATATTTATGAACGCATTCACCTTTCGGAAGAGCTTCCGGGAATAGCAGAGCTGGAGGAAGTCGAGCTGGTTCCCGACATCCAGGTCATCCAGCGGGAGGACCGGGCCGAGCTGCACGGACAACTGCTGCTCACCGGACTCTACCGGGGGGAGGATGACCTTACACAGCGTCTGGAGCATGCAATACCTGTTGAAATCACTGTTCCGCTGACCCGGGTCAGCTCACTTGATGACATAGGGGTGGAGATCGAGAATTTCGATATTGATCTGCTGACGATGCGAACCGTCAACATTACCGGAGTGCTCTCGCTACGCGGAATCGGAAGTGCAGATGTACAGCCGGCCTGGCAGCAGGAGGAATACACGGTAGCGTATTCGCCGGAGGCAGGAGACAGCAGGGCGGCTGAGGAGATAATCCGCAATCCGGAGAATGATACCCTGTATGAGAATTCGCTCTGGACCTATGGCGAAGGGACTGCAGAGGGCTCTGCGGAAGATCAGAACTCCGCTGCTCCGGCTGAGACAGCGCTGTACGCGGAAGATACTTCTTACAGCCAGCCCGCGGCCTATCTCTCCACACCCCTGAAGGACAAGGAACCCAGAGTAAGGACCCATAGCCTGGATACGGCTTCTTCGGCAGGCAGCAAGCCGGCGGCTGATAAGGCCTCCGCTCACTTCCTCACCTCCAGAGAGAAGACGGCACCAGCGGCTGTGAACGGCTCGGTTCAGGAGGACACCACGCTTCAGACAGGCACCGCCGCCTTGAATACTGTGGATCATTGGGGCAATGCGAAGCTTCATGCCGTGTCGCAGCCGGAGCCGGTGCTTACCTCCGCTGCCAACGATGCTGCTGCGCTGTTTGCCGGGAACGAAGGAGGGGAGGCGGCAGAGGAGATCCAGGCCACAGACAATGAAGTCTTCCTGTCTGCGGAATCTTTGTCTCCCCAGGAGGAGAAGCAAGATCTCAAGGTTGCCCTTGGCAGCAAAAAAGAACCGGGAGCCGCCGAGCAGGAGCCGCTCACCTTCTCCTCGCTGCTCAGCGCAAGCCGCGCCAACAGAGAGCAGGAGGAGCTGCTCTCGGGCAATATAGACTCTGTAGCGCAGGCTGTTCCTGAGGCAGGCAATGATACAGCGTGGAAGAGCCGTTTCATCGGCGGGATGGGCGGGACAGAGCTGTTCCGCAAGGTACGGCTCTGCATCGTGCAGCGGGAAGAGACGCTGGATACCATAGCCGAGAAATACCAGCTAAGCACCCGGGAGCTGACTATGTATAACCGGCTGTCCGGTCAGATTGTAGAAGAGGGACAGGTATTATACATTCCTTGAGATTGACGCTGTGCGGAGAATTCAGGCTTAACAGGAACAGCCCTTGCCTTACGTATGGGGCTGTTCCTGTTTCTTTGTGAAATCCGCTTCTGGTTTACAAACCGTTCAGCCGGGGGTAATAGTCACTACCGGCCTACATACATTACACATTCAGGCAGCTATGCGCTGGTACACTACTTCTGGAAGGATGATATATCACATGAAGAGAAAAGTGGCAGCCACTGCGGCCGCACTAAGCTTGACGCTCACAGTCTCGGCCGGTGTCTACGCCGCCAGTAATCTGCAGGAGATCAAGGCGCTCCTGAACAACAAAATCGGGATCGTCGTGAACGGCCAGGCGTACACGCCCAAAGACGGCAACGGCAAAACCCTCGCCCCGATTACCTATAACGGCATCACTTATCTGCCTGTACGCTCCATCGGCGAAGCGCTGAACACTGCTGTTACTTACGATGCTGCAACCAGCCGGGTCATCATCGGTGATGCTGCAGCTCCGGCTGTCTCCTCCGGCGGCTCGTCCACTGGAACACCAGCAGATTCTGTGAAGCGGCCGAAGAGCCTGCCGGCGGATTTCCCGCTTCCGGCGGACGCGAAGATATTTGATCTGATCGAAGGCTCGGCGACCGGTAAGCCGTCCGCAACCTTCAGCTACCGTACGAAGCAGAGCCTGGAGACGCTCGGCAATACGTACAAGGACTATTTTGTGCAAAAAGGAGCTACCTCCAAGTCTGAGGAAGTCTCCGCCTCAGCCTTCTCGATTATTGATGCCGGAAGCACATTCTCTGTTACGCTGGATGGCGCTCCCGGAACGGGCAGCCATCAGGGCTTCAATGTGGTTCAAGTGATCTGGAGCGGGGAGTAGGCATCAATGTACGTCTGCTGCGCGCCCATTGTGTATATGCTGGTTGACTAGGGATAACACTGAATGTATTATTGAACTAAGTAATAACTAGCATAAAGACTGGGAACGGGAAGAGTAGGCGGTCAGCCCTTCAGAGAGCGGGATTATCATTGGTGTGAATTCCCGCAGGATGCAGCCCCCGAAGTCGCCCCGGAGTTGCCCTTCTGAGCTTGTCTTCATCATGAAGACGGGTTAGGATGCGGCCGGTTGCAGCCGTTACCCTGCATGAGTGTCGCGCTAAGCTTCAGGAACCTGTAAGGGAACTTAAGGCAGTGGTTTATTTTTTATTGGCGCGAAACAAAGGTGGTACCGCGAAAGAATGGCCTTTCGTCCTTTGAGACGAAGGGCCTTTTTGTATTCTCAGAAACCGCTAGCTACTCAATACATTTAACAGTGGAGGGTTCACAATGGCTGATAACAACAATGCAGCAGCAGAGCTGCCGAACGGGCAGGAAGCGGCAGAAGCTACCGCTTCAGCTAATCACAAGCAGAGCGACATGCCGACTACATATGATCCGGGAGCGGCAGAGAAGAAATGGTATGCGTACTGGATGGAGAAGGGCTTCTTCGAAGCCGGCAAGCGGCCGGATGCGGAGCCTTACAGCATCGTGATTCCGCCGCCGAATGTAACAGGAATGCTGCATATCGGACATGCGCTGGATTTCACGCTTCAGGATGTGCTGATCCGCACCAAGCGGATGCAGGGGTATGATACCCTGTGGCTGCCGGGTACAGACCATGCAGGGATTGCTACACAGACCAAGGTAGAGCAGAAGCTGCGCCAGCAGGGAATCTCCCGCCATGATCTGGGACGCGAGAAGTTCCTGGAGCAGGTGTGGGCCTGGAAAGACCAGTATGCAGAGACAATTCATGACCAGTGGGCTAAGATGGGCCTGTCCCTCGATTACTCCCGCGAACGCTTTACCTTTGATGATGGAATGAAGAAGGCGGTAAGCAAGGTATTTGTGGAGCTGTACCAGAAGGGCCTGATCTATCGCGGCAAGCGGATTATTAACTGGGACCCGGCTGCCCGTACAGCGCTGTCGGATATCGAGGTTGAATACAAGGAAGTGAACGGGCATCTGTACCATCTGCGTTATCCGCTGAAGGATGGCAGCGGCCATATCACGGTGGCTACCACGCGGCCCGAGACGATGCTGGGCGATACAGCGGTAGCGGTACATCCGGAGGATGAGCGCTATAAGGATCTGATCGGTAAGACGCTGATTCTGCCGGTTACCTTACGTGAGATTCCGGTTATTGCCGATGAATACGTAGATAAGGATTTCGGCAGCGGTGCAGTTAAGATTACACCGGCGCATGATCCGAACGACTTCGAGATGGGAGTCCGCCATAACCTTCCGCAGATCAACGTAATGGATGAAGGCGGAGTGATGAATGAGGAAGCGGGCGCTTACCAGGGAATGGACCGCAGCGACTGCCGTAAGGCCATCGTAGCCGACCTGAAGGAGCAAGGCGTGCTGATCTCCATTGAGGATCATGTACACCAGGTTGGGCACAGTGAGCGTTCCGGGGCCGTAGTAGAGCCTTATCTGTCCACCCAGTGGTTCGTCAAAATGCAGCCGCTGGCAGAAGCAGCCATCGCTGCACAGAAGGACGGTGACGGGGTCCACTTCGTGCCGGACCGCTTCGAGAAGACGTACCTGAACTGGATCGAGAATGTCCGCGACTGGTGTATCTCCCGCCAACTGTGGTGGGGCCACCGTATTCCGGCCTGGTACTCTGAATCCACCGGGGAGCTTGTAGTTGCACATGATGAAGAAGAAGCACGCCGCATCAGCGGGCTGTCCGACCTGAAGCAGGATGAGGATGTTCTGGATACCTGGTTCAGCTCGAACCTCTGGCCGTTCGCTACCTTAGGCTGGCCTGATCAGGACAGCAGCGACTATCAGCGTTACTATCCGAACAATGTACTGGTTACCGGCTACGATATCATCTACTTCTGGGTAGCGCGCATGATTTTCTCAGCCATGGAATTCACTGGCCAGAAGCCGTTCTCCGATGTGCTGATGCACGGACTCGTACGCGATGCCGAAGGACGCAAGATGTCCAAGTCTCTGGGCAACGGTATTGATCCGCTGGATGTTATCGAGCAGTACGGCGCTGACGCCATGCGCTATATGATTACTACCGGCAGTACAGCGGGCCAGGATCTGCGGTTCCGTATGGAAAAGGTAGAGCAGGCGCGTAATTTTGCCAACAAGATCTGGAATGCCTCCCGGTTCGCGCTGATGAATCTGGAAGGCGTAGCCTTTGAAGATATTGACATTACAGGTGAGCTTGGCACAGCGGACCGCTGGATTCTGCACCGCCTGAACGAAACTTCCCGCGATATTACGCGTCTAATTGACTCGTACGAGTTCGGCGAGACCGGGCGCCTGCTCTACAACTTCATCTGGGATGATCTGTGTGACTGGTATATCGAATTCGCCAAGCTCTCGCTATACGGAGCGGACGCAGCTGCCAAGGCCAAGACTCAGTCTGTTCTGGCTTACGTGCTGGACCGCACACTGCGGCTGATTCACCCGTTCATGCCGTTCATTACGGAGGAGATCTGGCAGCATCTGCCGCATCAGGGCGAATCCATCACCTTGGCCGAGTGGCCGAAGTACGATGCGGCGCTTGAGAATCCGCAGGCAGTATCAGAGATGAACCTGCTGATGGATATTATCCGGGCCGTTCGCGGTATCCGTGCGGAAGTGAATGCGCCAATGAGCAAGAAGGTCGAGCTGATTATCAAGGCCGGCAGCCAGGACACCCTGGACATTATTTCCCGCAACGACAATTACATCGGGCGCTTCTGCAACACCTCTTCCTTCGAAGTAGGCCTTGCGCCGCAGACGCCGGATAAAATGATGTCCGCCGTGGTTACCGGAGCGGAGCTGCTTCTGCCGCTGTCCGGTCTGATTGATATCGATCAGGAGATTATTCGTCTCGAAAAAGAAGTTCAGACCCTGAACAGCGAAGTGGAGCGTGTGGAGAAGAAGCTCAGTAATCAGGGCTTTGTGGCCAAAGCTCCGGCGAAAGTCATCGAAGAGGAACGGGCGAAGCAGGCGGATTATTCCGACAGACGCGAGAAGGTGCTGGCCCGTATTGCAGAACTGAGAGGATAACAGACATGGAAGAGATCACCCGGAGCGGCGCTGCCGCTCCCTTAAGTTCTTATACAGAAGCCGTTGACTGGATCAACAGCCTGATTCCTTTTGGAATCCGGCCGGGTCTGGAGCGGATAGAGCTGCTAATGGAGAAGCTCGGACATCCGCACCGGAAGCTTAAGTTCATTCATGTGGCGGGGACCAACGGCAAGGGCTCGACCTGCGCCTTTTTGACCTCGGCCCTTATTCAGAGCGGATATTCGGTGGGGACCTTCACCTCTCCTTATATCACGAAGTTCACGAACCGGTTCCAGTACAACGGGACGGATATTCCTGAGGAGACGCTGCTTGCGCTTGCCAATCAGCTGCGTCCGCTGGCCCAGGAGATTGCGGGCACTGAGCTGGGTTCACCGACCATGTTCGAGGTGGCGACGGCGCTCGCGATTCTCTATTACGGCGAAGTCTGTTATCCCGATGTAGTCGTATGGGAGACGGGGCTTGGGGGAAGGCTGGATGTAACGAATATCGTTACTCCGGTTGTGTCGGTCATTACCAATGTGGGACATGACCATACCGATGTGCTGGGAGATACGCTTACGCTGATTGCCGGCGAGAAAGCCGGGATTATTAAGCCGGGCGTTCCTGTAGTCAGCTGTGTGAGCCAGCCCGAGGCTGTAGCTGTATTGAAGGCCAAGGCGGCGGCTACCCGTTCGACACTCTATTTAGCGGGAGAAGATTTCAGCTATAGTAATGTTGAGCAGAGAGACGGCTGCCAGCACTTTACCTTCAATGGGCCATTCCGCGGGCTTGAGCTGGATATTGCTATGAAAGGCGAGCACCAGCTGGAGAATGCGGCCGGGGCCATGATGACGCTTGAGGTGCTGCGGCAGTATATGGCCTTCATGCTGGAGGACGAGGATGTGCTGGAGGGCTTCCGGGGCACATTCTGGGCCGGAAGACTGGAGGAAGTGAGCGTCTCGCCCAGAATTATTCTGGACGGCGCGCACAATCCGGAAGGGGCTGAGAGCCTTGCGAAGAGCCTTCCGCAGTTCCAGCCTTACGGTAAATTAAATTTGCTCATGGGGATGCTGGCAAATAAGCATCACGAGTCGTATCTCAAGCATATACTGCCTATAGTGGATACGCTCATCCTGACCGAACCGGATTTCCGTAAGAAAATGGACGCGGAAGATCTGCAGGCGATCGCAGAAAGTCTGCGGAGTAAATATGCCAAGGAAAACTTGGAAATCATAGTAGAACGTAATTGGGGCCAAGCGCTGCAGAAGCTGCAGACGATCACAGCGGACGATGACCTTGCAGTTGTGTCCGGAACGCTGTATTTGATTTCTGATGTGCGCAGTACGCTATTACGGCAACCCGATTCTGAAAAAGGCTGGTGACGAACTGTTGGATACTACTGAACGTGTGCATTTTATAGGGATCGGCGGCTATGGTATGAGCGCGATTGCCCGGGTGATGCTGGAGATGGGATATACAGTTACAGGCTCTGACGTAGCTGCCCAGGAGTTAACGGAGAAATTGATTGCCAAAGGTGCCAAGGTCTTCATCGGGCATACGGCGGAGCAGGTAAAAGGCGCGGATCTGGTCGTCTATTCCACGGCGCTTGCCGCGGATAATGTGGAATGGGTGGAAGCGGAGCGTTTGAAAATTCCGATTCTGCACCGCTCGCAGATGCTGGCCCGGCTGCTGAATGAACGCAAGGGCGTTGCGGTGGCCGGAGCGCACGGCAAGACTACCACCTCTTCCATGATTGCTCTGGTGATGGAAGACTGCGGCGTGGACCCTACCTACATTATCGGCGGGGAGATTATGAATGTCGGCACGAATGCCAAAGCGGGACAAGGGGAATTCGTCGTGGCAGAAGCCGATGAGAGTGACGGCTCGTTCCTGCAATACCATCCTTGGCTGGGAATCGTTACGAACATAGAAGCTGACCATCTGGAGAACTACGGGGGCGACTTCGGCAAGCTGAAGGATGCTTATGTTCAGTTCATGAATCAGCTGCGCGAGGACGGGACAGCTATCGTATGTGCGGATGATGAGAATCTGAAATCCCTGCTGCCTAAGGTAAAAGGTACAGTGATCAGCTATGGGATCGAATCAGAGACGGCTGATTATACAGCGACTGATATTGTTCTCGGCGACCGGCAGGTATCCTATACGATGAACCATGGAACTGAGGTGTTAGGCCGGATTGAGCTCTCTATTCCGGGACAATACAATCTGTATAACTCTATGGCGGCAGTGATTTCCTGCCTGAAATCGGGCATTGCCTTTGAAGCCATTGCGGCTGCGATTGTGAAGTTCCATGGCGCCAAACGGCGCTTCCAGGTGCTGGGCGAGGTTGACGAGATTCTCGTCATTGATGATTACGCGCATCATCCCACAGAGATTCAGGCTACGATCAGCGCCGCCAAGGCAACCGGCAAACGCATTATCGCCGTGTTCCAGCCGCAGCGCTACACGCGTACCTTCTTCCTGCTGGATGCGTTCAGCCGTGCGTTCAGCGAGGCGGACGAAGTGATTATTACCGATATCTACTCCCCTGCGGGTGAGAAGCAGATTGAGGGCGTCACCTCCGCCAAGCTGGTAGAGCTGATCGTACAGAACAGCAACGCCGGTGCGCGGCATCTGCCGACGAAGGAAGCTGTGCTGGCAGATCTGCAGAACCGGATCGCTCCCGGTGATCTGGTCATCACCATGGGTGCAGGCGATATCTGGAAGGTCGGTTATGCGCTGGCAGACAGCCTGAAGAACCGGTAAGATAGCATCGCATTGATTACAGAAACGGCTCTACATTCCTTTAATAGGGAGTGTAGGGCCGTTTTTTGCATACGAAGTTACTATATTCTCCATAGAATCGCAGGATTGAGCGCCAGCTCGGCAGCGGGGAAGGAACTGCGTGGTCAAGCACCCGAACTTGGGTAATAGATCCTAGATGTCCCGGGCAGTCCAGGGCGAATTGATCATTGGAGAGTAGGAGAAGAGGCCATGAAGGAACCGTTGCTATTCATTTCCGCAGAGAATCCATATCCGCAGGATAGCGGGGGCAAGCTGAGAACAGGCAATATTCTGAAGCTTCTGCAGGGCAAATATGAGGTGGAGCTCATCACCTATGCCAATCCCCGGAAGACAGGGACGCCGGAGGAACTTCCGTCACTTACAGTGTATGAAGTAGAGCGTACGGTCAGCTACCGCAGAGCGCTTCTTCGTTCCCTCTATACCTGGCGGAACTGCTCGTATATGAGCCATGTCGATGTGGACATGAAGGCGAAGATTATGGAGCTCTGCAGCCGGAATTCCTACGGTCATGTATTTATTTCGCACAGCCTGCTGGGCTGCTGCATCGACATTGTACAGCGCTGCTTGCCTGACATTGTGATCATTACCGATGCGCATAATTTCGAGAGCGGACTGTCTGCACAGCTGGCAGGCGGTAAAAAGGGGATCGCCAAGGTCTACTATTTCCTTAATGCTATATGGACGCGCAGGGATGAGCTGAAGCTGATGGACAAGACCCATCTGCTGCTGACTACTTCGGAAGAGGATGCTCTGGCCTTCAAGGCACTGGCTCCAAGCCGGTCGCAGAAGGTTCATGTCATTCCCAATTTCATACGCATGGAGGATTACCGGACCAAGACGTTGCTGTCCAAGGAGCAGTGGATTATTCTACCGGGTAATATGAACTACTTCCCTAACATTAACGCAGCCCTCTACTTCTACCGTGAGGTATATCCTCTGGTTAAGGCGAGGGTACCGGACATTAAGTGGTATATTGTCGGACGGGATGTGCATCCGGAGGTAGCGGCACTGGCCTTGAAGGATTCCTCTATCGTCATCACCGGGTATGTGGACAGTGTGGCGGATTATATACGCAAGGCGCAGGTGGTCGTAGCTCCGCTCCTGGAAGGCAGCGGGACAAGGCTGAAAATTCTGGAAGCCTGGGCGCTGAGGACTCCTGTCGTATCCAGTTCCAAGGGGGCAGAAGGGCTGCTCTATGAGCATTCGCAGAATATTATGATTGCCGATGACCCGGTTTCCTTTGCCGATAGTGTGACACTGCTGCTTCAGGATCATGAAAGAGGAGTAGTGCTTGCGGACCGTGCATACGAGATTCTGCTGGCGAATTATGAGGCGCAAAGTGTCAAGGATAAGCTGCTTCATCTGGTCTGAAGGGATGTGGAAGGTGGAAAAATTATTTTTCCCCATAAATCGACAACCTTCTCAGAGGGATTGCGTTACTATAGATCTACATCGAAAGTTTCACATTTCTGGGCTGGATGTCATCCGGCCTTTTTTGTTTCGTACATATTCATACACATTTACATAGAACCAAGGAGCTATAGCCATGAGAGAGAGAATGCTGTTCCTTTCTGCCCGTAGTCACACACCGGGAGACCGGGAAGGAGACATCAGAACAGAGAATTTCCTTAATATGCTGCTGGAGCGGTTTGATATTGATCTGCTGGAGTATTGCTACCACCGCCGCGAGACGCAGATTCTGCGCAGTCCTGCCCTGACCGTGCATCAGGTGAAGCGGCCTGCGTCCACCCGCAGAAGCCTGCTGTTTCCGCTGAACAGGCTCCGCAAGGATGCCTCGATGATCGGCAATGACAAGTCGCTGCGGGCGGTAATAACCGAGATGTGCAGCCAGCATGCCTACAGCCATGTGTTTGTCTCATATGCCATGCTCGGCAATGGGCTGGATCTGGTCGCCTCGCTGCTTCCCGGGGCTGTTATCGTCACCGACGCCCGCCGTGCCGGTGGCATACGGGTGCAGAGCCGGGCGGCTGGCAAGCGGGGAATAAGTACAGGCTACCGCAAGCTGAATGATGCGCTGATCCGCCGCGAAGAGCGCCGGTTAATGAACAAGACCAGCCTGCTGCTGGCTGCTTCAGAAGATGAGGCGCTGTCCTTTAAGGCGCTATCCTTTGCCGATGCAGGCAAGGTGCATGTTGTTCCGCCGTACATTAATCTGAGTGCCCCCCCTTATGCGGCTGCCGGAGATACTGCCAAGGATAACTCCATCGTTCTGCACTGGAACATGTATTCTACTGACGGCAAGAATGCAGCGCTGCTGTTCTTCAAGAAGGTATATCCGCTGATTCGGGCGGCGGTGCCGGATATCCGCTGCTGCATTATTAGCAGAGAGGTGCACGCAGAGGTCGCAGCTGCCGTCCGGAATGACTCTTCTATTTTAATTATCAGTGAAGCTATACAGACAGCCGATTATATCCGCAGGGCCAGAGCTGTGGTTGCCTCATGCTGCGAGGACTGCGGCGCTCAAAGCAGCATTCTGGAGGCTTGGGCCCTCCGCACGCCTGTGGTCAGCAGCCTGAAGGGCTCGGAGGAGCTGCTCTGCGAGCCGGGACGGAATATCCTGCTGGCAGGAACAACGGCTGACACTGCCGATCATCTGATCAGGCTGCTGACCACGCCGGAGCTTGGCTCCATTATTGCAGATCAGGCCTACCGTACACTGAGCAGGCATTATGCAGCAGACGGCGTGAAGGCGAAGCTGCTTAGTCTGGTGTAAATATATTAAAATAGCATATCTCTCTCGCATCTTTCATATCTTTCAGTATAGAACTGAAGATCGCGAGGTGAGGGTATTGAATAACGGAAGAATGACATTCCGCTTCGACGGGAACCAGGGCAGACAGCGGACAGAGACGGCAGAGCGCCGGGCAGTGAACGAAACCGGTGTGGTTCTGGAGATTAAGGACACTGACAAGGTGCAGCGCGGGGAAATTAAGACATCCTCCTATTCCAAGGCCGATGAATATATTGTGGATCTGGAGAAGGTGGAGTTGCCCCGGCCTGTAGAGGCAGCTTACTTGAAGCCCCCGGGCTCCGGCCGCCGGAAACCGAAAACTCCTGAGGATAACTATGATTTGGGGCTGTATTCTGTTGTCCGTCCTGCTTCTGCAAGGCATCTATGGGAAGAGAGTGAAGATTCGGAGGATCACTCCTTCTATGGAGGGGCAGATGAAGAAGGTCTGCATTCAGCAGATGAGTACTACCCGCTGTATGAAGATAACCGTGAATCCGCTACAGACAGTCATGATCCATCCGGAGTTCAAGGGAATAGCTACGGCGGCTCTTATCATACCCGCCGTCCCTCGTATTGGTGGAAGTTCGCACTGTCCGTCGCTGGAGCGCTGGGAACGGGAATTCTGCTCGGATACGCAGCCCTGTCGTTCATCACAGGAGGGACGGGGGAGACTGCTAAAGCTCCCGGCAATGAAGCGGTTAAGACAGGGATTACTCAGGGGCAAAAGGCGGCAAACAGCGGTAACGCGGCAGACATTACGGGCGTGCCTCCTGAGCAGACGGGAGAAGCGGTGAGCACGCAGATTCCGGTTCAGGTTGCGCCGCAGAGCTATTATCTGCTGCAATATGGCGTCTTCAGTACACCGGCAGGAGCGGAGCAGGCCCGGCAGGAGCTGCTGACCGCCGGCCTTGCCGCAGGTCTTGACCCGGCAGACGGCAACCGTGTGTACGCCGGATTGTCTCCTGACCGTGAGCAGGCCAAGCTGCTCAGCAATGGCCTTAAGGGGCAGGGCATCGAGCTGTACGTGAGAGAAGTGGCCCTGCCAGCGGTGAACCAGGTCCGCTATACCGGAACGGCGGCGGCGGTGGACAGCTACTTCAAGCTTAGCAGCCAGCTGTTAAGCGAGCTCAGCAGCTTGTCTGCTTCCCTGCTTGGCGGGGGGGACAGCGGGAACGCTGGCGGAGCGGTAAGCGATCTCCATATGCAGTGGACCCAGGCAGTCAAGGCACTGGAGCCGGGCCTCACACCTGAAGGGCAGAGAATCGCTGACGGGCTGGAGAAATCCATGAGCCAGGGGATAGCCGCCCTGAACGAATACAATAAGAATAAGGCGGAGGGGCTGCTATGGGAGGTGCAGGAGGCCATGATGAGCTTCCTGACCGGCCAGAAAAGCCTGTTGTCCGCCATGAGCTGACAGCTGAGGCGTAATTAACCGCTGACTATAGGCTAAATAAATGATCCCCCGTACCAGGCGTTTGCCCGGCGGGGGATTGCTGTATTTCCAGACGTAATCCTGCGGTGTGATAAGTTCCGCAGGCTGCTTACGTGGTAAACATTCCCTGGATGGATTTTGAGTTTGTATTGCACTCCGTTTCACCGTATAATAATTAGGGTGTCAAAAAATGGCGAGGGAAGACTTGAATGAAGAAGAAAAATGTAGGAACACTGCTGTTATTTCTTATTCTGGGCTGGCTGGCCGGAGCCTGGATTGCCAAGCTGCTGGAACCTGTACAAGCTCTGTCTTTTCTTACAGCTTCGACTGTTCTCAAGTGGTCGCCGCAAGCCGATTTAGACATCATAACCTATGACATCACAATCCATTTGAAACTGTGCCTGCTCAGTCTTGCCGGGATTATTACAGCCGTGTGGCTGTACCGCAGGCTGTAGCCTTAGCTGGCAGCATCAAGAAGGGACGTTAATTACAGTGGAGCATGACAATTCGCGGCATATTATTCTGGCCTCAGGTTCGCCGCGGCGGCGTGAGCTGTTAGCCTCGCTTGGCCTGCCCTTTGAGGTGCTGTCCAGCGATGCTGATGAGAGTACGCCGCCTGAATGGAGCCCTGAAGCTATTGTACGGAATCTGGCGCTGCGTAAGGCAGAAGCTGTGATTCCTGTTGCAGGAGACCGGGATGCCGTTATTATCGGCAGCGATACGATCGTTGTGCTTGACGAAATGGTGCTCGGCAAGCCGGCGGACGAGCAGGACAGCGCCAGAATGCTGGGCATGCTGCAAGGCCGGACGCATCAGGTATACACCGGGGTGGCCTGCATCGGTTCCGCAGAGGGACGTACCCTGGTAGATCATAGGGTAACCTCTGTAACTATGAGAGCAATGAGCGAAGAGGAAATCTCCGCTTACATAGCGACCGGGGAGCCTGCCGACAAAGCCGGCTCTTACGCGATACAAGGACTGGGCGCCACCCTGGTGGAAGAAATTGAAGGCTGCTATTTTAACGTGGTCGGTCTGCCGCTGTCACTGCTGAGCGGTATGTTGTCCGGGTTTGGCATTTCGGTGCTGAAACGGTAAGGGTAGCCGAAGAAAGAAGGTTAGGGATGGAGTCGCAATCATTTATGCTGCGTGACCTCCCCCATGAAGAACGACCACGAGAGCGCATGATGCATTATGGGGCGGAATCATTAAGTCAAGCGGAGCTTCTGGCTATCCTGCTGCGCACAGGTGCGCACCGTGAATCAGCCCTTCTTATCGCCCAGCGGCTCTTGAGCCATGCAGGCGGTCTCCGCGGACTGGCGGATCTGAGCATTGAAGAATTGACAACAATTAACGGCATCGGCCCTGCCAAGGCCGTGCAACTCAAAGCAGGCATAGAGCTGGGAAGACGTATGGCGAATTCCCGGCTTACTGAACCGGTCATTATCCGCAGTCCCCAGGACGCGGCGGAGATTCTGACTGAGCAGCTGCGTTATTTGCAGAAGGAGCATTTTATCTGTCTGTTCCTGAATACGAAGAATCATGTTATTGCGCAGGAAACATTGTCCATGGGTAGCCTTAATGCCTCCATTGTGCATCCCCGCGAGGTGTTCCGGGCAGCCATGAAATGCAGCAGCGCAGCAATTATATGCGCACATAATCATCCGAGCGGTGATCCTACACCAAGCCCTGAAGACATCTCACTGACTTCCAGGCTGATGCAGGCAGGCGAGATTGTCGGCATTGATGTGCTGGATCATCTGGTGATCGGAGACAGCAGCTACGTAAGTTTGAAAGAGAAAGGCTACATGTAATACAATTGTCTAGATTCACATGGAAAAGGAGCATACAAGATGTTAGGTGGTTTTACGAAAGACTTAGGAATTGACTTGGGGACAGCGAATACGCTTGTCTACGTGCGCGGTAAAGGAATTGTTGTCAGAGAGCCGTCCGTGGTTGCTATTAATACCGATACTAAGACGATAGAAGCAGTAGGGGAATCCGCCAAAAAAATGATCGGACGCACACCGGGCAACATCCGTGCCATCCGTCCAATGAAGGACGGGGTCATCGCTGATTTCGATACTACAGCAACTATGATCAAATATTTCATCCGCCAGGCCCAGAAGCAGCGCTCGATGTTCCAGCGCCATCCGAATGTCATGGTGTGTGTGCCATCCGGAATTACTGCCGTTGAACAGCGTGCGGTAGAGGATGCTACGAAGCAGGCCGGAGCGCGGGAAGCTTACATTATCGAGGAGCCTTTTGCTGCTGCCATCGGTGCAGATCTTCCTGTATGGGAGCCAACCGGAAGTATGGTTGTAGATATCGGCGGCGGAACTACCGAGGTGGCAGTAATCTCACTCGGCGGTATTGTTACCAGCCGTTCTGTACGTGTGGCAGGGGATGATGCAGATGAGTCTATCATCCAATACATCAAGCGCCAGTATAACCTTATGATCGGTGAACGCACCTCCGAGCAGCTCAAGATGGATGTGGGCTCTGCCCTGCCGCTTGAGAAGGCTGAGACGATGGAGATCCGCGGACGCGATCTGGTAACCGGTCTGCCGAAGACGCTGACCATTACCTCCGATGAAATCTGTGAAGCTCTGTCCGATACTGTGAATGCAATTGTTGAAGCCGTGAAGGTTACGCTGGAGAAATGTCCGCCGGAGCTGGCTGCCGATATTATGGACCGCGGCATTGTGCTTACAGGCGGCGGCGCACTTCTGCGCAACCTGGACAAGCTGCTGGCGCGTGAGACCGGAATGCCGGTGATTGTGGCCGAGAATCCGCTGGACTGTGTTGCAATCGGCACAGGCAAGGCGCTGGAGAATATCCACTTGTTCAAGAGCCGCAGCAGTTCGGGCCTCCGCTCCAAACGCTAGGATCATGCGGACTGTGAACGTCAACCCCTGAGGTTGGAGAAATACGGTTATTAGAGGGTGCTCGAGATTGTTCAAGCTGTTTAACAATAAACGACTGTTTATATTGCTGATTACGCTGGTTACGTTTATCGTTCTGATGGGCTTCAGCCTGGGGCAGAGGAAGACCCTGTCCTGGCCGGAGAACTTCCTCAGAGATACGACCGGATTCGTGCAGAAATTGTTCTACAAGCCCGCTGGATACGTAGCGGGCTTCTTCCAAGATATCGGGACTCTGAATGAGCTGGCCGAAGAGAACAAGCAGCTTAAGATTCTGGCTGCGCAGTACGCCCGGGATAAGGCGCAGTTGAATTTTATTAAAGCTGAGAATGAGCGCTACCAAAAGGATCTTAAATTTACGGAAGCCCAAAAAAACATGTATAAATATGAATATCTGATTGCCAATGTTGTCAGTGTAACGACAGAGCCAAGCAATAATACACTTGTCATTGATCTTGGGGAGAAGGATGGCATCCGGCTGAATATGTCTGTAACTTCTATCGAGGGCCTTGTAGGGGTCATCAGTAATGTGAGTAAATTCACCTCTACCGTGAAGCTCATGACAATGATGGATGGCAAGGACCCCAACTCACAGCCTCCTATATCGGCAACTGCTGTGAACAAGGAAGGCAAGACCTTTGGGATGGTTGAGAGCTACGACCAGCAGACCGGAATGCTGCTGATGAACAAAATCCCTGTAGGCGATCCGATTGCCAAGGGTGATATGATTATTTCCTCAGGCGGAGGGGGGATGTATCCCCGTGGAATGCCTATCGGCAAGGTGGAAGAAGTCAAGGTAGGACAGTACGGGTTCACCTCTACAGCGATTATCAAGCCGGCGGCAGAATTCCAGGACTGGAAGGAACTCTTCGTTGTCTATACGGAGGAGCGTGTAGAATAGTGAGGATGCGCAGACCTGTCCTGATACTTTTGTTATTCTTTTTATTTGTTCTGGAAGGCACAGTGCTTCCCTGGCTGATTCCTGACGGCTGGCAGATGCGGATTATTCCTAATCTCGTCTTCATCGTCATTCTGTTCGTAACGGTATACCATCACCGGCATACGGCACTTATTCTGGGCTTGTCGTTCGGCATGCTGCATGATGTAGTCTTCTATGGCCGCATACTGGGTGCTCATTCCTTCGCTATGGGTTTATCTGCGTACCTGATCGGGCTGATATTCCAGATTCCCCGTGCTCCGCTGCCGCTCATGATGACAGTGGTGCTACTGGGCAGCCTGCTAGAGGACAGTATTCTTTTTGCTATCTATAATGTGTTTAATCTAAGCCAGGAGCCATATAATTGGGCACTCTTGCATCATATGCTGCCTACCATGCTCATTCATTTTGCTGCAGGCCTGCTTCTCTACGTTCCGCTCCGGCGCCAGCTGGAGCTGCTGAAGAAAGAGACTATCGATGAGGAGGCTGCCTAAGCTGCAGCAGCATTTTCTTATCACCCAAAGAAGGAGTTTGCCCGGCCCGGCACGAATGAATGAGGATAGGGGGACAGGCATATGACAGTTAAATCCAAGCACGTAAGGATTAAGGGCATCAAGGATGGCCTGGTATTCCTGCTAGACGACAAGTGTCCCTTTGAAGATCTCTTAAGTGAGCTTCGCTACAAGCTGGAGCACAGCCATCAAAATATTCTGACCGGCCCGATTGTGCATGTGGATATTAAGCTGGGCAACCGTGCTGTTACTGAAGAAGATAAAGAGGCGGTACTGGAGATCCTCAAGAGTCAGGGGAATCTGTTAATCCGTTCGGTTGAAGCTATTGAAGATCCTGAAGAGAAGGATACGGAAGCCTTGTTCATGATGAGCGGAATGCTCCGCTCGGGCCAGGTGCTGCATCATGAGGGCAATCTGCTGTTCCTCGGGGATGTGAATCCGGGAGGGACCATTACCTGTTCAGGGGATATCTATATTCTTGGAGCACTCAAAGGGATGGCACACGCCGGAATCAACGGTAATCAGGAGGCCATTATTGCCGCTTCGCTGCTCGCGCCTACCCAGCTCCGGATTGCTGAGATTATCAGCAGGCCTCCGGATGAATGGGGAACCCGGGAGAGCAGCATGGAATTTGCCTACTTATCAGGCGGTGCTATGCAAATCGACAAAATTCATAATATAGTGAAGTTACGTCAGGATTTAAATGTGTTTAAAGGGGTGTAGCCTCCATGGGAGAAGCGATTGTCGTAACCTCGGGCAAAGGCGGAGTTGGCAAGACAACCACAACAGCCAACATTGGTACCGCACTCGCCTTGCAGGGCAAAAAAGTATGTCTGGTGGATACCGACATTGGACTGCGGAATCTGGATGTTGTCATGGGGCTGGAAAACCGGATCATCTATGATCTGGTCGATGTGGCGGAAGGCCGCTGCCGGCTGAATCAGGCGCTGGTCAAGGACAAGCGCTTTGATGAGCTGTACATGCTGCCCGCAGCCCAGACCAAGGACAAGACAGCCGTTACACCGGAGCAGGTTAGGGATATCATTCTTGAGCTTAAGAAGGAGTACGAATATGTTCTGATCGATTGTCCGGCGGGAATTGAGCACGGCTTCCGCAATGCAATTGCCGGTGCTGACAAAGCAATTGTAGTTACCACTCCGGAGCATGCTGCGGTGCGGGATGCGGACCGGATTATCGGTCTCCTGGAGCAGTCATCGGTAGAATCTCCGAAGCTGGTGGTCAACCGGATTCGTCAGGGCTTAATCAAGTCCGGGGATATGCTTGATATCGAGGATATTCTGCAGGTGCTTAATATTGATCTGATCGGGATTGTACCCGATGATGAACAGGTCATCCGGGCGGCGAACAACGGGGAGCCTACCGTGATGAACCCGGACTCCTTAGCAGCGATCGCCTACCGTAATATTGCCCGGCGTATTCTTGGCGATGCGGTGCCGCTGATGCAGCTTGACCAGAAGACGGGTGCCTTTAAGAAGCTCAAGAAATTTTTTGGAATGGGCTAGAACTTCGTCCAAGCACACATACATGAAAATCTTTTATTAAGAGCCCGCTGCTTATTTCCCAACAGCGGGCTCTTTCGTGTTTATATAACATCCTCCAATGGGAGAGCGGTCAAGTTTTTGTTTCGGGAGGCTACGATTGCCGCTTATTTACGCAAGTGTATTTTTCGCCTGTTACTCAAAATCTGCGCTTATCAATAACAAAATAATTAAATCCAAGCATGTTGCATCTACTATTGACGAGAATTCGTGAGTTTCTTTGAGTTGTAGAATTTTCACTGTTCAGTGTAATGTATAATGACAAAAATGCATTAAATATTGTTTTCATTTTATTGATATAAATATAAGATTCAATTTTCCATGCAATATTCACGCACCTAACCTATCTTGTTTTTTCATAGTAATAGGTCAATTTGTATAGGTCACATAGACATAAAAGATCTGGGATAAGACAAAATACGACATGTAAATAATGAATTGTCAAATATTCGGTAGGTATATGGGCATATTTTGCATAAAATCAATTTATTTTAAAAGATATTATGATATTATAAATAAAGGAACAAAAATAAAATATTGGAGGAATTCGATATGAAAAAAAAGCTTTCAAGTATATTTTTTTTAACGACTGCTATTTCCTTGGTGACTGCAGTTCCCGCATTTGCTTCCAATGAATCTGATGTTAATACAACACCTTTGTTTGAATCCAATTCTATTACTTCCCCTTCTTCCAAAGATTCTATTGTTCCTCTTGCAGTGGGAGAATCTACTAGTATTACTGTAGACCCTGTTAACCACGGTTTCTCTAATCCCATCAATGGAGCTGGACAGTATGGGAAAATTACACTTGAATCAGTTGGAAAAGCTAATTTATTTGTTTATTACAATACAGGCAACGGAGTTTGGACACAAATGAATATTTCTGACCCAGGAACCGGATTTATTTTATTGGATGCAGGTGAAGGTTCAAAATCACTAAATTTCTTCATGAATTTAGGTTGGCAGTATAAAGTTAATGTATCTGCATATACTCATATAGCAAAAGGATATTTAAGAAATTACCAATAAATAAAATATATTTTTTTAATAATTTTAAATATATTCCAGTTTACTTGCCATTAGGGTGAGCTCGCATTCTGTCGAGCTCACCCTTTTTTCTATGGAACTCATAGTTATGTAATTGCCGTTAAGATTGTTTACTTGCAATGTCCCATCTATTTTCAAAAAACATAGACTAATAATCAATTCTTATAATGAACGAGCCTCTGTAAAACAACAGTGGTTTTTTTGTATTAGTCTACAGTTGTATTTCTATATGGTTAAACTTGGTTTGGAACTAAATTATTAAGGTTTTAGCCAGTTGAGTCGTGAAACGTACGAAAAGTCTGCAATTAGTAATATGCCGAGGTTATCTCTGTAGAACTTTACACTTTTCAGTAAGTAGAAAAAATAGATACTGAAGGAACTCACTAAAAGCGTGATAGCTATGAGGGGGAAGAATCTCTCTTGGAGCTCATAGTTAACATCGGGAACTTGGACAGGGCTTGTTCTAAAGCGGCTTCCGCCACTCATAAAATGGAAGTAAAACAAGCCCGCCGGAGGGATCATTATGGAATACCCGAGAGAGTCCAAGAACCGCCGCAAGAAGCGTATACAAAATCTGCTGGAGGAGAAGCCGGCAGCCGGAGCAGCACCAGCACCAGAGCGGTTCCGGCTGTCTGACAGTCCTCCCTCCTTCAGAGAATGGGGGGCTGGGGACAGGAATGAATTGGCCTCTTCCCCTGAGCCTGACCCCGAGACGGTGTGGAAGCAGCAGCGTAACCACTGGGAAGAGGAAGACGGGAGGGGACCGGGGCAGGGCTTCCGTGCTGGTCTGCTGCGGCGGACGGTGGCCAGTCTTCTGGTCTTCGGCGCTGTATGGGGCATTTTTGCCGTGCAGGAGCCCTGGGCCGTGAAGGCACAGTACTTTATTACAGACATCCTCAGCAATGATATGGATTTTGCAGCAGCACAGGTGTGGTACGAGGAACATTTCAATGGAGCCCCGTCCTTTATTCCGATTTTCGGAGATGAACAGGTACCGGCGGAGAAGGTGACAGCCGCCCATGAGCTTAGCGCTCCGCTTGCAGGAAGTATTGTGCGTCCTTTTGCCACTTCGCTTAATGGCATTGAGATTATACCGGCAGACGATTCAAGTGCCAGTGTCACGGTGAAAAGTGTAGATACGGGCCGTGTGCTGGCCGTTTCAAAGGAAGCCCGGGGAGGCATCCGTATTACGGTCCGCCATACCGGGGAGATCACGGCAGAATACGGTCATTTGAGCGGGACACGGCTCGCGGTGGATGACTGGGTACAGAGCGGAGACGAAATAGGCTGGATTCAGGGGACGGAGGATGCCCGGGTCCCGTTGCTGTTTTTTGCAGTTATGAAAGACAAGACTTATATTGATCCGGCCGAAGTGGTATCGTTTGATTAGGGTCTGCGGTATTGAATTATCACTGCATCCGCTCTTTGTGCTGATTCTCATGGTATCCGTGCTTACCGGACAGTTCCTGGAGCTGCTAACCTTGTTCCTGATCGTATTCATTCATGAGCTTGGACATGTATGTGCGGCGCTGCTGGCCGGAATTAACGTGAGATCGGTGGAGCTGCTGCCATTCGGCGGCGTTGCGGTTATAGAGGATCATGGGCGGCTTACGGCTGTCCGTGAGATCGGGATTGCCCTGGCCGGTCCGCTGCAGAACGGAATTATGATTCTGATGGCGCTGGCGCTTAAGCAGGTGGAGTATGGAAATATCGCCTATCTGGATTATTTTATCGGAGCCAACGCCATGATCGCTCTGTTCAATCTGCTGCCGGTGCTTCCGCTGGACGGTGGCAAAATCCTTCAGGCAGCCCTGAGTCTGCTGCTTCCGTATTATTACACGCTGCTGTGGACCGGCAGAGTCAGTATTGCGGCCAGCCTGCTTGTGATAGGGTACGCCCTGCTTCCGCTTGGGAACGGGGACGGCCTCCGCCTTAACCTGCTGATGATCGGAGCGTTTCTGCTCTATTCTAATTGGACGGACCAGCGTAATTTGCCGTACCGGTTTGTTGGTTTTTTGATGAACCGTGAGCGGATTTATGAGCGGTATCTAGTGGCGGAGAACATTGCCCGCCCAATAGTTGCCTCGCTCGCGAAACCTTTGGATGAGATATTGCGTCTATTTAAACGTAACCATTATCATTATATCTATGTGATGAACAACGACAGGGATATCGTAGCCGTTGTGCCGGAGCAGCGTCTGATTGCTTCGTATTTCGGAAAGTAACAAGCGAGTAACGATTCAAACCAGAGGTGAAGCCATGAAACAAATGATCGTTCACTGTACACAGCATATTACCCGCATGGCACTTCTGGAGAACGGGAGGCTGGTGGAATATGCGGCTGAACGCGATCAGCAGCAAGGTCTGGTCGGGAGTTATTATAAAGGCCGGGTAATGAATGTGCTGCCTGGTATGCAGGCGGCCTTTGTAGATATCGGACAGAAAAAGAATGCGTTCCTATACGTAGATGATGTATTGCATCCCCATCTGGACAAGCAGCCGGCCGTCAAGCCTTCGATTGAGATGCTGCTGCAGCCCGGTCAGGAGATTGTCGTCCAGGTGAGAAAAGAACCGCGGGGCGGCAAGGGCGCGCGGGTAACCACGCATTATACACTGCCCGGACGCTGGATGGTGTACATGCCCTTTGCCGAATATGTCGGGGTCTCCAAGAAAATAAGCCGGGAATCGGAGCGCAGCCGGCTCAAAGGTATCGGCGAGCGGCTGCGCCAGGGTGAGGAAGGACTTATTATGCGCACCGTCTCCGAGGACGAGCCGCTGGATGCCGTGGAGGGAGATCTGGCTTTTCTGCGGGCGCAGTGGGAAATGATTACCCGGCGTTCCAAGGAAGTGGAGGCACCCGCTCTGCTGCACTGCGATCTGAGTATCGTCCAGCGGTTCATCCGGGATGCCTTCAATCCGCAGCGTGATGAGCTGCTGATTGATTCGGCCAAGGCGGTGAAGGAAGCGGAAGCCTTCCTGACGGATATGGCTCCTGAAGGGTACAAGCCTGTGGGATTCTACAGGGGGCAGGAGTCCATTTTCTCTGCTTACGGGGTGACGGATCAGCTTCATAAGAGCTTCAGCCGTAAAATCATCCTCGAAGGCGGGGCTACGCTCATCTGGGATGAGACAGAGGCCTTGACTGTGATTGACGTCAACACAGCGCAGTATACTGGCGGGACGAACCTTGAGGATACGGTAACGCGGACCAACCTGCTGGCTGCGGAGGAGATCGGGCGGCTTGTCCGGCTCCGGGATACGGGCGGTATTATTATTGTTGATTTCATTGATATGGAGCGGGAAGAGCACCGCAGGCAGGTGACGGACAAGCTGGAGAGCATTATCAGCCGGGACCGGACCAAGACGCATATTCTCGGCTGGACCCATCTCGGTCTGCTGGAGATGACCCGTAAGAAGGCCAGACATGATTCCGCCGGATTTGCCCCGGTGATCTGCCAGTGCTGCGGCGGTACAGGCAAGGTTGGGACATGGCTGGAGTAGGGAAGAGATGGTCAGGTTGTATATGTTTTGTAAGGAGATATTGACTAGGGATCATATGTATGATAATATCTTCAAGTATGTGTTTGGTTGTTCCATTCCTGCACATGCTGTAACCGCTCCGATCGGGTAGATGAAGCGTAATTCCTCCGGGGATTGCCACCTTGACTAGGCGAGTCTGAGACATGAGGAGGTGCAAGTACAATGTATGCAATTATCGAAACTGGCGGTAAACAATACAAAGTCCAAGAGGGCGATGTTTTGTTCATTGAGAAGCTGGAAGCTGAAGACGGCGCAAGCGTAACGTTTGACCGTGTCTTGGCTGTTTCTAACGAAGGTGGTTTGACTGCAGGAACTCCGCTGGTAAGCGGCGCGTCTGTAACAGCCAAAGTCGAGAAGCATGGTAAGGGTCATAAGGTTGTAGTTTACAAATACAAACCTAAGAAGAACTACCACAAGAAACAAGGCCATCGTCAACCGTACACCAAAGTAACTATCGAGAAGATTCAAGCGTAAGAAGGTGCGTTAATGATTAACGTGCGGATTACACGGGCTTCTGCTCAAGGTGTCATTGTCGGTTTTGCCGTCAAGGGGCATGCGGAATACGCAAGGAATGGCAAGGATATCGTCTGCGCGGGTGTTTCGACGGTTACCGTTGGAACTGTGAATGCGATTGAAAGCCTGACCGGAGTTGTTCTGGATACTTCGATGAAGGATGGATTCTTAAGCGGAACCCTGGTTCCCGTGAATGATCCCGAAGTCTCCGCCAAGGTACAGCTCTTGCTGGAATCCATGGTGCTGATGCTCAAGGATATTGCTAAATCCTACAGGAAATATATTCAGATACAGGAAGTCATCATTTGAAGAAGGAGGTTGACAACATGTTGAAATTGGATCTTCAATTATTCGCATCGAAAAAAGGTGTTGGTTCCACAAAGAACGGACGTGATTCCCATTCTAAGCGTCTTGGCGTGAAACGGGCTGACGGTCAAGCAGTAACCGGCGGCAACATCTTGGTTCGTCAACGCGGAACCAAAATCCACCCGGGCACGAACGTGGGCATCGGTAAAGATGACACACTGTTCGCACTTGTGGACGGCGTAGTGAAGTTCGAACGTTGGGGACGCGACCGCAAAAAAGTGAGCGTGTATCCGGTGGATGTCGCTCCGGTAGCAGCGGCACTGGAAGCGTAAGCTTACGGAACCTATGAAGATGAGAAGCCTCCGGCATCAGTGCCGGGGGCTTTTTTTGAAATTGTTTCGGGGTCCCGCAAAGTACCTGAGTAAGCATCGAAGCTTAAGCCTCACTTTGTGGTGGGATTCTGGTGATTGCGGAGAAAGCCTGTGTTATACTGGGAAATGGTGAATATGAAGCAAGATAAGCAGTGCTTACATTGGAATCAATTTTGCGAACCAAGGGACGGGGAGAAAGAATGAAATCCTGGAAAAGTAAGGTCTGGGCAGTCATGTTATCCGCAGTGTTTCCTTTAGGTCTCGTGTATTGGCAAACCTCCCTTTTCACATGCCTGCTGCTCGGAGTCTGGGTAGCGGCAGTGCTTGCATTCAGCTTTGTTTACAACCGGCGTCAATATGAAGAGGAACTGCGTATACAGGAGAATACTCTGCAGCAGGCGGCAAACCGGACACTGAATCATCATCGTCATGACTGGATGAATGATCTGCAGGTGCTTTACGGATATATCCAGCTGGGCAAGCCTGATAAATCCGTACAATGTGTGGAAAGAATAAAGGAGCGTATTGCGCTGGACAGCCGTATTGCCAAATTGGGAGTACCTTCCCTGGTGTTCTATCTGCAATCCTTCCGTACGTTCAGAAGCAGTCTGGAGCTGGACATACAGGTGGAGGAAGGGCTCCAGCTGGAGGACAAGCTGAGTCCAGAGGCAGGAGCTGAGCTGACTTCGGTAGTTATGCAGACGGTTAGAGCGTACCAGTACAGCGGAATAACACAGCATGGAGACACGCGGAAGCTTGAGCTCAGCTTTTCACAGGAGGGAAGAGACATTCTGATCTCTTTCAAAGGTGAGGGAGAGCAAGACAATCCCGAACTGCTTCAGGGGCAAATTTATAATATAGTACAAGGAAAAATCATGAAGGCGGAGCAGGTTCAGCCTGCCAAGGGTAATGTGGAACTGCGGTTACCGCTGGAGATGTAAGGAAGGTGAACATTTATGTTCGTAGATAAGGCTAAGGTTTATGTAAAAGGCGGAGACGGCGGAGATGGTCTCGTAGCATTTCGCCGGGAGAAGTATGTGCCGGATGGCGGTCCTGCCGGCGGAGATGGCGGCCGCGGGGGAGATGTGATCTTCCGCGTGGATGAAGGCTTACGGACCTTGATGGATTTCCGTTATCAGCGGCACTTCAAGGCTGATAAGGGAATTAAGGGGCGCAACAAGAGCCAGCACGGGGCCAATGCCGATCATATGATCGTGCGGATTCCACCGGGAACCGTGTTGATTGATGATGATACCCAGGAGATCCTTGCCGATTTAACCCGTCATGGACAACAGGTTGTAGTGGCCCGCGGCGGCCGGGGCGGCCGGGGGAATACCCGGTTTGCGACGGCGAACAATACGGCGCCGGAGCTGGCTGAGAACGGGGAAGAGGGTCAGGAGCGTTACATCGTAATGGAGCTTAAGGTCATGGCGGACGTAGGCCTTGTAGGCTTCCCTAGCGTGGGCAAATCTACGCTGCTGTCGGTCGTGTCCGCTGCCCAGCCGAAGATCGGAGCGTACCACTTTACCACTATTACCCCCAACCTGGGTGTAGTTGATGTCGGAGATGGCCGCAGCTTTGTGATGGCGGATCTGCCTGGACTGATTGAAGGCGCGAGTGAAGGGGTGGGGCTTGGACATGAGTTCCTGCGCCACGTTGAACGGACGCGTATCATCATTCATGTCGTGGATATGTCCGGCTCGGAAGGCCGTGATCCTTTTGAAGACTGGGTACTGATTAACGATGAGCTGAAGCAGTACAATGCGGCGCTGATTGACCGTCCGCAGATCGTGGCGGCGAACAAGATGGATATGCCCGATTCCGAGGAGAACCTGGCTTCCTTCCGTGAGCGTGTCGCGGAGCTTCGCCCGGACCTTGAGATTATGCCGATCTCTTCACTGACCCGTCAGGGCGTTCAGGAGCTGCTCTACCGTGCTACAGATATTCTTGACAGTATTCCTGTGGCTCCGGTGGTGGAAGAAGTGGCCGGCAAAGAGCGCAAGGTGTATAAGCTGGAAGCGGAAGAGGATAACTCATTCACGATTACCCGTGACAACGAGGCCTTTGTAGTCAATAGTCCGCGGATTGAGCGGATGATTAAGAGAATGCAGCTAAGCACACATGATGCGATTCTTAGGCTGGCCCGTACTTTGCGTCACATGGGTGTGGATGCCGAGCTGCGCAGACGCGGCGCTGTGGAAGGTACGATTGTGCGCATTGCTGATTTTGAATTCGAATTTGTCGAGAACAGCAGCTACTATTAATAGAGAAGTAAGGTTACCGGCTGTATCTTCCGAGAGGGGGATGCGGCCTTTTTTTATTGCTTAACAGGTGGCAAAGCTATTTTTGCTAATAAAGTTTTCTTTATATATCTGGATTAATTTACTACAATCATTATATAAGCGACGTTAAGTTGAATCCAAAGGGTGTAATCTGCGTATATCATACATACCTGTCAGGAAAGAGGGAATGGACAGATGGCAATTATTGAAGTAGTCAAATATGACGGTCCTCCGGGTGTCTTCGCCTGGAAGTATCCGAATCAGGAGCTGGGGACCTGGACACAGCTGATTGTGAATGAATCCCAGGAAGCGATTCTGTTCAAGGGTGGAGAGGCGCTGGATTCCTTCACAGCCGGACGCCATACCTTAAGCACAGCGAATATTCCGATTCTGTCGAATGTGGTGAACCTGCCGTTCGGCGGCAAGTCTCCGTTCACCGCAGAGATATGGTTTGTGAACAAGCTGAACTCCATGAATGTGAAGTGGGGGACCAGTGCACCGCTGCAGCTACAGGACCCTAAGTACAAGATCATGGTAGCGGTCCGGGCCTTCGGTCAGTTTGGCGTGCGGATCGAAGATCCCCGTAAATTCCTGCTGAAGCTGGTAGGGACGCTGCCGGTCTTCGATCAGGATACGATGATTAATTATTTCCGCGGTCTGCTGATGTCTAATATTAATGAACTTATTTCTTCTTATCTGGTGCACAAAAAAATCAGCATCCTGGAGATCAACGCCTACGTGGTTGAAATCTCCAAGCATATTCAGGGGCGCTTGTCCTCCTCGTTCCTGGACAGCGGTATTGAACTTAATAATTTCTATATTGATTCGATCAATATTCCCGATGATGATCCGGCAACCCAGCGTCTCAAGGAAGCCTTGGCCAAAAAAGCGGAGATGGACATTATCGGCTTCACCTACCAGCAGGAACGAAGCTTCGATGCTATGGAGGAGGCAGCAGGCAATCCTGGCAATATAGGGGCGGGCATGATGAATGCGGGGCTGGGGCTCGGCATGGGCTTTGGGCTGGCCGGGCCTGCGGCTGAGATAGCTACCCGGATGACCCGTAGCATGTCTCTGGACGGCAGTACGGGCAGCCAGCCGGCACCTCCTGCTGCTTCTAAATCCTGCTCGGACTGCGGAACCCTTAATCCGGCAGATGCACGCTTCTGTACCGGCTGCGGCCGCAGTCTGCAATCCCCGCCGGCGGTGGAGGATAAGGTATGCCATAGCTGCGGTAAGGCGGTCATCCCAGGTGCCAAATTCTGTCCGCATTGTGGAGAGGGCCTGATCCTGAAGTGCGCAGGCTGCGGGCATGAGCTGAAGCCCGGACAGAAATTCTGTCCAGAGTGCGGCACCAGAGCGGCTAACGGGTGAACGGAATGCAGAGGCAGAGGTCATATACGGGTCTAGTTACTGGCATTTATGTTGCTGTTCTGGCAGTTACTGCGGGTACCTTCTTCACGCTTGGATTCTCGGAATCGCTGCTGCGCTTCGTAGTGACTCTGCTTGCTGTAGGTATGGCAGAGACTGTGGTTTATGTATATTGCATGTTCTGGTTGCGCCGTGCTCCTGAAGCGGGCCGGACTTCACCGGTATTCATAAGCGGAGCTGTAATTATAGCATTCTATCTGGCTGCGGTACTTGCTTCGGCTATTCTGCTGGACTGGATTCTGGAGCTGAGTCCGCTCTGGTATGCAGGAGAGCAACTGCTGATCCTGATTGTAGCTTCCATCGTACTTGTGGCTACAGGGGGATATGGGTGGAATGCCGCATCCGGGGAGCGCAGGGCTGCGGACGCTTCGCGGAGCCTGCGTACTCACATGCAGGAGCTGCAGGAGATCAGAGGGATTGCCGGCACCTGGAAGCATTCTGAGGCAAGCAGGCTGGTAGAACTGATTGATTCTCTGGAGGAGAAATTCCGCTACAGTGACCCGGTATCGAGACCGGGATTGTATGCCACAGAAGACATCATTAGGCAGCAGATCTCTCTGCTGCATGATCATGTGGCGCTGCTGCTTGTCCTGAAAGAGCTGCCGGCCCGCTGGGACACGGAGACAGAGGAATTAACGGAGAGTATTGCCGGCACGCTCCTGCGGCGTAACCAGGAGCTGGCGGCGCTTAAATAGGAGGAATAGACAGCAATGGGGATAGGGAATGAGCTAGGGGGACTGTTGCCGGGCCGGGAAGGACAGCCCTCTGATAGTCTGCCTAAGTATGAGCGGACTACTTTTGATATTGTAACTATCGGTGCCGGATATTTGTTTATGCCGTTGGGACTTGCGCTTGCGCTGGTACGCATGCTGAGCACCCATTATAAAAATTACCGCAAGCCCGTCAATTATAGTCTGTTGTTCCATGTATTTGTGGGCGGCTTCGTGCAGTTGATGGGGATTGTCGTCAATTCCATCTTCAGTGAAGTCGCCGTTGATACTGGTACGTTAATTGGAATGTTAATTATGTTCTCATTGATAACACTTCTGCCTGCGGCCGTATTTGCCAGAAGCGCGGCCAAAGCCAGATTCAGCTTCTCGCAGCTCACCAATCAGTATGTACATCTGATCACGGTGGAGAGAGTCCGCTATACCGGGAATCTGGCTGACCGCACCGGGCAGAGCGAAGGCGATGTGAACAGAGATCTTATCTATCTGCAGAAGTACGGGGTGCTGGACTCCGGGCTTCTCTTCCATGAAGGAGCGGATGCAGTGCCGCAGGCCCAGGCGGGGCAGGCAGATGCATCTCCCTTCTCGCAGCCTGCAAGGCAGCCGTCCTATCAGCAGCCGAGGCCGCAGCAGCTTCCCAAATCTGTCCGTTGTCCCGGCTGCGGGGCACAGAATACGGTAGCTCCCAACCAATCTACTAGCTGTGATTACTGCGGAACGACCATCGCCTACAGCTGAAGCGTTACAGCAGCTATAAGTATTTTCTTGGATTCCTGCAGGTGAAGGCTGTTCCTCCTAGCTAATAGGGGGACAGCCTTTTCCGCATGTTTGCAGAAAGTTATTGCAATAAAAGCCTTCAATCCCGTATAATGTCCACTATGTACATACAAAAGTCTTTGGGGTGAGGACGTTCGTGAAAGAACGCTATTATTTGGTCCGGGAGGACATTTTGCCCGATGCGGTGCTGAAGACCATGCAGGTCAAGCAGCTGCTGGAAGCAGGAGATGCCAAAACCGTACACGAGGGCGTGGAACAGGTCGGGCTTAGCCGCAGTGCTTTTTATAAATACAAAGATGGGATACACTTAATTCATCAGCTGGAGCGCGAGCGCATTGTGACGATCTCGATTGATCTGGAGCACGAGTCGGGCATGTTGTCCAAGGTGCTCGGTTCGGTGGCTGTTCACGGGGCGAATGTGCTGACAATCCATCAGAGTATACCGCTGCAAGGACGGGCGAACGTGGTGATCTCTGTCGAGATCTCCCATCTGAATGAAGAGCTGGGCGACTTGCTGGACAGTCTCAAGGCAATTCCCGGTGTGAAGCGTGCGTTAATTATTGGTCAGGGGTGAGAATACGAATGAAGCCGGTTAAAGTAGGTCTGCTGGGTCTGGGTACTGTGGGTACGGGTGTTGTCCGTATTGTGGAAGGAAATCAGGAGGATTTGAGCAGCCAGGTCGGCTCGCCGATCCTGATTGAACGGATTGCCGTGAAGAATACGGAGAAGCCGCGTGATATCGAAGTGGACCCGTCCAAGATTACTGATGATCCATGGGCCGTTATCCGCGACCCGGAGATTGATGTCATTGTTGAGGTCATGGGCGGGGTCGCAGGGACGAAGGAGTACATTCTGGAGGCACTGGAGCGCGGCAAGCATATCGTAACAGCCAATAAGGACCTGATGGCCCTGCACGGCTCGGAGATTCTGGCCAAGGCACAGGAGAAGCAGTGCGATGTGTTCTATGAAGCAAGTGTGGCGGGAGGCATACCGATTATCCGCACGCTGATCGAAGGCTTTTCCTCGGATAAGATTATGAAGATTATGGGGATTGTGAACGGGACAACCAACTACATCCTCAGCAAAATGAGCCAGGAAGGCGCATCTTACCTCGACGCACTGCAGGAAGCGCAGGAGCTGGGCTATGCCGAGTCTGATCCGACGTCCGATGTGGAGGGACTGGATGCAGCCCGCAAGATGGCCATTCTGGGCACGCTGGGCTTCCGGACCAATGTAGAGCTGAGCGATGTCAGTGTAAGCGGGATTTCCGGCGTCAGCAAGGAGGATATGGCTTTTGCCAAACGGCTGGGGTACGAGATGAAGCTGCTCGGGATTGCAGAACGCCAGGATGAAGAATTCAGCATTAGCGTCCAGCCTACAATGATCCGTACGAACCACCCGATTGCCTCCGTGAACGGCGTCTTTAATGCGGTATATGTATATGGTGAGGCTGTAGGAGAGACGATGTTCTACGGTGCGGGGGCAGGGGCGATGCCTACGGCAACCTCGATTGTGGCGGATCTGGTGGCGGTCATCAAGAACCTGAAGCTGGGGGTCAACGGGCTTAAGCAGATTGTGCCGTACAAGCAGAAGAAGCTGAAGAGCGACGAGGATATTTATTACAAGAACTTCCTGCTGCTTCATGTCGATGACAAGGCGGGTGTACTGGCGAAGATTACCCAGGTGTTTGCCGAATATGATGTCAGTCTGGATTCCGTTGTGCAGCAGGCCAATCCTAATAATCCTGATGCCGAAATTATCATTGTCACACATAACGCCAGCAGAGCGAGTATGAACAAAGTGCTGCGCCATCTGGAGCAACTGAATGTCATTCACCGCATCAAAAGCCACTACCGTGTAGAAGGCTAACTATCGCAGGTGTCCATGGAATACAGGGCTTGCGCGCAAATATAATGAAGGAGATTTACCCGCCATGAGTATTTACGGAAGGTCTAGAGTGAAGGTTCCTGCGAGCACGGCCAACCTCGGTCCGGGCTTCGATACGCTGGGCATGGCTCTGTCGCTGTATGCCTGGATTGAAATGGAGGAAGCCGCTGAAACGGTGTTTCATCTGTATGGAGATGAGATGGCCGGTCTTCCCCGGGACAAAAGCAATCTGCTCTACAAGGTTGCGCAAATGGTATTTGCAGAGGCCGGGGTCCAGGTTCCGGAGTTGTCCATCTCCATGTATTCGGAAATCCCGCTCACCCGCGGGCTGGGCAGCAGTGCTTCGGCCATTATTGGCGCGCTGGCTGCGGCGAATGCTATGATAGGTTCACCGCTGAGTCAGGCGAAGCTGTTCGATATGGCTACAGCGATCGAGAAGCATCCCGATAATGTCGGAGCGTCGCTCTTCGGGGGAATTATTACGGCCGTATGGGATGGCGAGCATGCCGATTACATCCGGATTGAGCCGCCGCAGGAGCTGGAATTCCTGGTGGTCATTCCTGAATTCGAGCTGGAGACCGTCAAGGCCAGAGAGGCGCTGCCTGCGGAGGTTACGCTCGGCGATGCTGTTCATAATATCAGCCGTACCTCGCTGCTCACCGCAGCGTTAGCCGCAGGCCGGCTGGACCTGATTGGCACAGCGATGCAGGACCGGCTGCATCAGCCCTACCGTGCACCGCTGGTGCCTGGGATGGAGAAGCTGCTGGCGGAAGCGCCCGGCCATGGTGCGCTGGGCATTGCGCTTAGCGGTGCAGGCCCGACATTGCTGTGCATGGTGGACCGCAAGGAGGCACGGAAGCAGGAGCTGGAGCTGTTTTTGACAGAGACTATGCAGGAGAACGGGATTTCTGCCCGTACCGTATGGCTGTCCCCATGCACCACAGGTGTCACGGCAGAGCTGCTTGAAAGAAACGGGATGCAAAACGAATCATTTTTGGATATGATAAAAGGAGAATTACAGTCATGAAATCGATAGCGTTATTGCCTCAGGGCTCCGTCTCGCATGAAGCGCTGCTGCATTTATTTGGCGGTAACCCTGCTCATCTGGAGCATCATAAGCTCATATCCGATGTCTTTCTGTCCACGGCTGGCGGAGTCACCGATTACAGCGTCATTCCGATTGAGAACACGATAGAAGGCTCGGTCAGCCTGCATATCGACTGGCTCATTAATGAAGTGAACCTGCCGATGCAGGCGGAGTGGATTTTCCCGTCGATACAGAATCTGATCAGCTGTCCGCAGGAATTCACGAAGGAGAACGGGGACAAGGATTATACCAAGATTGTCAAGATCCTGTCCCATCCGGTGGCTATGGCGCAATGCACGCAGTTCATCCGTAAGGCTATGCCCTGGGCTGAGCTGGAGTCTGTGGGAAGCACCTCTGAAGCGGTGGAGATTGTGAAGGGCAATCCCGGCAAAGGCTGGGCTGCCATCGGTACCGCGCTTGGAGCCGCTACGCACGGGCTGGAGGTTGTGGAACGCCAGATTACAGACCATAATAACAATTACACACGGTTCGTGCTGGTTGGTCCGCAGAAGCTGGAGCTTCCACAGAAGAGCAGTGGAGACAAGACGAGTATTCTTGTTACGCTGCCCGAGGATTTCCCTGGTGCACTGCATCAGGTGCTGGCTGCTTTTGCCTGGCGTAAGCTGAACTTGTCCCGTATTGAATCACGGCCGACGAAGAAGAAGCTGGGTACTTATTATTTCTATATTGATGTGCTGGAACCGATAGAATCGGTACTGCTCCCGGGTGCGATTGAAGAGATCAAAGCCTTGGGCTGTCAGGTACGGATTCTGGGGTCCTATCCCACATACACCTATGAGGAAGAGAAAGCGGAGGTGCAGTAAGTTCATGGCTGAGCAATGGATCTATCTGGATGGACAACATGTAACGAAGGACAAGGCAATGGTGTCCGTATTCGATCACGGTTTTTTATATGGAGACGGAATTTTTGAAGGTATCCGTATTTATAACGGCAACATCTTCAAGTGCAAGGAGCATCTGGACAGGCTGTATGATTCCGCGAAGTCGATTATGCTGGACATTCCGCTGGCCTATGATGAGATGCTGGAGGCCATGGCCGAGACAATCCGCCTGAACGAAATGCGGGACGGCTACATCCGGCTGATCGTATCACGCGGTCCCGGCAACCTGGGTCTTGATCCGCGCCGCTGCCCCAAAGCAAGTGTGATCATCATTGTTGAGCAGCTCGCGATCTACCCGGAACAGGCTTATCTGAACGGACTTCGTGCCGTTTCGGTGTCCCAGCGCCGCAATATCCCGGATGCGCTGAATCCGAAGATCAAATCGCTGAACTATCTCAACAATATTTTGGTGAAGATTCAGTCGAATCTGGCGGAAGCCGATGAAGCGATCATGATGAACGCTCAAGGGTATGTAACCGAAGGCTCCGGCGATAATATCTTCATTATCAAAAGAGGGGTAGTCTATACACCGCCTTGTTACCTGGGTGCCCTGGAGGGAATCACCCGTCTGGCGATCATTGAGCTGTGTGAGAAGCTGGGACTGCCGCTGAAGGAAGAGCCGTTCACCATGCATGATGTCTATATTGCCGATGAAGTCTTCTTCACCGGAACAGCGGCTGAAGTTATTGCTGCCCGTGAGATCGACGGCAGAGTCATTGGTTCCGGCCAGGCCGGGCCGATTACCCTGCGATTGCTGGAAGAATTCCGCAATGTGGTTGATAAAGACGGATATAAGGTTTGGGAATAGTACAGAAATTTCGCGTGAGCGAATAGAGAAAAATCCTTTCATGCCAAGCATGGAAGGATTTTTTTTGCATATAGGGATGTCATTCGCCCATGGGCTGCATAAGATGTAGTAACGAAGGAGGCGGCTGTACCGCAACTACCGAATCTGGAGGGCTATCATCCCTGAACCGGGGTGCAGTGCCGATCAATAGATACTTTTAGGAGGTAAATGCTGCGTGAAAATACACATTGTTAAGCAAGGTGATTCGCTGTTTGCGTTATCACAGAAGTATGGAGTGCCGCTGCAAAAAATAATCGAGGCCAATCCGCAAATCACCAATCCAGATGTGCTTGCTGTAGGAGACAAGGTTAAGATCCCGGCTGCGCCCGTAGCTCTGCCTGTTCCGGACAACAACGATATCTACTATAAGCATACAGTCAAGCAAGGCGATACCTTATGGAAGCTCTCCAAGGCTTGGGGAGTTACACTCAAGGATATGATTGATGCCAACCCGCAGCTTAAGAACCCTAATGCACTGATGACGGGTGAAGTCGTGAATATCCCTAAGAAAGTCAGCACCTCTCCAATCCAGGCCCAATCCATCGATCCGGTAAAAGCTAATACGACCCCAATTCAGGCTCAATCCACCGCTCCGGCAGTGGTCGATAAAACGGCGATTGGCGGTAAAACCTACACTGGTGTCATCGAAAAGCCGGCTCCCGCACCTGCGCCAGTTCCTGCACCTGCTGCAGAAGCAGTCCCTATCCCGTTGGCGGTTCCTGCACCTAACCCTGCACCTAACAAAGCGCCGGAAGTCAAGCCGGTTCAGGAAGCCGTCTATGAGAAACAAAGCTTGTATGTGCAAATCTCTGTTCCCGCGCAGGAAGAGAAAACCAAAGAAGTGCATCATAAGTCAGAGGTTCAGCCTGCCGCCTGGGATGAGGGTAAAACCTCGCCCTGGGGAAAGAGCGATGGCTATCCCGGCCTTAGCGAGAATCCGTACTTTATGAATTATGCACCCGTGTATCCCGTATATGAGCCAATGGCCAATATGAATATGAACAATATGAATATGAACAATATGAATAACGCTCCAAGTTATGTTCAGCCTGCAGCGTTTAAGCCGGAATGCCCGCCGTTCTATGCTCAGCCGGTTAATCCTTGTCCGCCTGGACAATACCCCGGAGCATGGTATCCTAATGCAGAACCGGATTATAACAATGTGAATATGTCAGCAGTCAGCCCTGTCAGTGACAATGCTGCGTTTGCTCCGCAGTACCAGAGTGAGCAGGTTAATCTTCCGTGGCCTTCCTGCGGATGCGGCGCAATGTCGATTCAGCCCTATCCTTATGAGCAGCCGATGTATAACGGGTATCCGGTGTACGGCATGCCGCAGATGGGGATGGTTTCTCCTTATGCTGGAGGAATGAATGCCATGCCTAACGCGGTGTCACCGATGTATGAACAGCCTATGGTATCGAATATTCCGCCATATCCGGCTTATCCGGGCATGGAGAATTTCGCCCACAACCGCGTACCCGAGATTCAGATTCCTGAGCCTGTGGTTGAGGAAGCGGAGGAGGTGCCGGATAAGGAGCGCACTGAGGCCACAACAGCAAAGGATACAAAACCAGGGAAATCCAAACCGGCAGCGGCAAAAGCGAAAACCTCCAGCCAGAACTCTGCCGCCAAGGATAAGGCCCACTCCAAGCCGCGTTCGAGCTCAAGCGGACGTTCAAGTACAGATAAGAAGAATCAGACTCCTTGGATTCCTAATTAAGAGGATAGTCCCTAAGAGGAGAGTTGCACATGCAGGTCCTGCTAGATTGAGGGCCGGCATGTGCTTTTGGGGCATGGTTATACAGGTACAGAGGCTTGTATAGGATATCTATGAAAGTCTATAGTACTATCTCGAAAATAGTAGAAATTAAGGGTTGTTAGCAGGGATATATAATGTTATATTATATATCCAATCGCAAGGCGGGTGCCTTGCACAAGGTTGGACATGTTGCTCTGATGAATACACACTTTGCTTCATCGAAAATAAGTGTTGCATTCAGAAGAAGAACATGTTATATTATAAGAGTTGCTGGTGACGACAACATCGACACTAACAACGAGCTTGATCTTTGAAAACTGAACAACGAGTGAGTATCGGAGATCG